>DASZFH010000273.1:0-16323 GCA_035939985.1 Candidatus Dormiibacterota bacterium | reverse complement strand
TTTTCCAGCCGCTCGCCACCATGCCCGCCGGGCTCCAGCTCCATATCCGCTACCCCCAGGACCTCTTCAACCTCCAAGCCACCACCTACGCGACCTACCACGTGCTCAACCCCTCGGTGTTCTACATCAACGAGGACGCCTGGTCGATCCCGACTGAGCAACTCAGCCCAACAGCACCGCTGACCACTGTCAGCCCCTACTACGTGATGATGCGTCTGCCGGGCCAGGCGAGCGTGGAGTACTTGCAGATCATGCCGTTCACCGCCTATCAGAAGCAGAACATGATCAGCTGGCTGGCGGTCCGCAACGATGGCCCCAGCTATGGGCAGTTGGTTGCCTATCAACTACCCAAGGATCAGAACATCCTGGGCCCGGGGCAGATCGCCAATCAGATTCAGAGCAATCCCGACGTATCGGCAAGCTTCACACTGCTCAACTCCAACGGCTCTCGGGTGATTGAGGGCAACCTATTAGTGGTGCCCATCGGCAACACCTTTCTCTATTTCGAACCGATCTATCTGACCGCTCAGAGTAGTCAGACAGCCCTTCCCCTGCTCAAGAAGGTGATCGTGGCCGACGCTTCCAATGTCGAGTATTCCGACACCCTGGCTCAAGCTCTGCAAGCTTTGACCAACAGCGCCGGTACGACGCCGACCCCAACCTCGCCGACCCAGCCGAGCCCGACAACCAGCACGTTGGTTCAGCTGGTCAACGACGCCCTGACGCATGCCAACCAGGCCCAGACTGACCTCACCAATGGCGATCTCGGTGGCTATGCGAGCGAAAACGCGAAAGAGGCGGCCGACGTCAAGCAGATCCAGCAACTTATTGCGGCAAGCCCAGGGCCCACTACCCCAGCCACCCCTGCGACCAGCCCGACGGCCAAACCCTAGGCGGTGACCGGGCGAGTGTGAGTACGGAACTCCCACCGGCTCTACGCCTGCCAGTCAACCAGCGATCCCGGCAAATCCGGAGTTCTGGGCAACCTCACACCCGGGTGGCCTTCGTCCACCCTTCGGAGCAAGAGTTCGCCCGCTTCCTGGATTACTACCGAATCAAATGGGTGTACGAACCACGCTCGTTCCCGATCGCCTGGGATGGCGAGCGGGTGACCGAGATGTTCACCCCTGACTTCTACCTCCCCGAACCCGATCTCTACGTTGAGCTCACGACCATGAAGCAAAGCTTGGTCACACCCAAAAACCGCAAGGTGAGGCTCCTGCGCGAGCTCTACCCAGAGCTCAGCGTGAAGCTGCTCTATCGGAAGGACTATCAACAGCTCCTGGCCCAGGCGGGCTACGCTGCGCTTGAACTCCATCACATTCAGGAGGAGGACATCCAGCAGATCCTGATCTCTCCGGTCGAATTGCGCACCCGGGTTCGGGCGCTGGGCCGGAAGATATCGAAAGACCACCGCGGTGGGTCGGTACTGTTGGTCGGGATCCTCAAAGGAATCACCTTCTTCATGGCCGACCTAGCTCGGGCGATCACGGTTCCAGTCGGGATCGACTATCTGGCGGTCAGGCGCTTTCGCGCCGAACCCCTGGGCGCGAGGGTGACGATTGAGCGTGATCTGGACGCGAACATCACCGGCCGCTCGGTGATCCTGGTGGAGGATATCGTCAACACCGGGCTGACTTTGGAGTTCCTGCTCGGCAAGCTGCGCGAACGAGAGCCCGCATCAATTGAAATTGTCACGCTCTTGGACCGGCCATCCCGGCGTCTGGTTCCAGTGCCAATCCGATACACCGGCTTCCAGGTCCCCGCGGACTACGTTGTCGGTTACGGGCTCGATTACCGTGAGCTGTACCGCAATCTGCCCTTCGTCTGCGTCCTCAAGGGGGCAGCGATGGACCGCCTCCAGGCGGGTCCTCCTGTCGCCGCAGCCAGCCCCCCAGCTACATGAAAATGCCCCAGGAGACCTTCCTGTTTACCCTGAAGTTCCCTATGCGTTTTTCGGCTTCTACCTAACGGCTTCCACCTACTCGACGTTCGGTATCCTCAGGTTTACCGTACTCAGCCACGTGGGGCGACCATCAACGTATCAGCTCCATTGCAAGGGGGTCAACCACGAAAATCTTTTCGCCGCCAGGCTACAACTTGTCGGTTCTTGAGTTGACCCAGACGGCATGACGCGCCGCGTCGACCGCGTTAGAATGGACCGCGCATGGATGAAGTCGTAATCGTCGAAGCGGTGCGGACTCCGATGGGACGCCGCAATGGCCGGCTAAAGGACATACACCCAGTTGTGCTCGCCTCCTTGGTGATGAAGGAGCTGCTGGCCCGGGCCGGCCTGGAGCCTGTGGCGGTTGATGACGTGGTCTGGGGTTGCGTTACTCAGGTGGGCGAGCAGGGAGTCAATGTCGGACGCAATGCCTGGCTGACGGCCGGATTTCCGGTGACAACTCCGGCAACCACCGTCGACCGTCAATGCGGTTCCAGCCAGCAGGCCATTCATTTCGCCGCCAACCTGATTGCCAGTGGGGTCTGCTCGATCACCATCGCGGGTGGGGTGGAATCGATGAGTAGGATCCCGATCGGAGTCAACGCGATCAGCCCGGGTACACCCTTCCCTCCCGAGTTGCTCGAACTCTATGGCCTGGTTCCACAGGGAATCTCAGCCGAGTTGATGGCTCGCAAATATGGCATTTCTCGGCGGGCCATGGACGAATTCAGTGTGAGAAGCCATCGCTTGGCGGCGGCCGCATCCGAGGGTGGCCACCTCTCTTCCCAGATCATGCCAATCGAGGTGACGACGGAAGGCATGAGCGGGATCATGGACCACGACGAAGGCATCCGCCCCCACTCGACCTATGAAGCGGTAGCCGCCCTCAGCCCCGCCTTCAATCCCGAGCACACGATCACAGCGGGCAACTCCAGCCAGATCACGGACGGGTCGGCCGCGGTCTTACTCATGAGCAGAGACAAGGCCACCGAACTCGGACTGCGCCCCCGGGCAAGAATTGTTGCCCAGGCCGTGGTCGGCACCGACCCGGTGCTCATGCTCGAAGGGCCTATCCCAGCCACCGCGGCCGTGTTGCGACAGGCGGGGTTGACCCTATCTGCGATCGATCTATTCGAGGTGAACGAAGCCTTTGCATCGGTGGTGTTGGCGTGGCTGAAGGAGACTGGGGCCGATCCGGATAAGACCAACGTCAATGGGGGAGCGATTGCGATTGGTCACCCACTAGGTGCTTCAGGTGCTCGCCTGATGAACCACCTGCTCTACGAATTGGAGCGCCGAAATGCCCGCTATGGACTGCAAGCCATGTGCTGTGGTGGCGGGCTGGGCATCGCAACGATCATCGAAAAACTGGACTGATAAGGCAGCGTCGTGGGTCACATCCGCGTAAACATGGCGGTCGGTGGAGCCACGGTAACCTACCAGTCGTAGCCTGCCGGTTGGTAACTGGTTGACTCGGTTCCGCCTTTGCCTCAGATTTGGCCTCGAACCTTCCCGGGAGCGGTGCCCGGGCAAGCTCTAACCTGCCACCTTGTTGTTCTCGGAGGACGCACTGGCCTATGAAGCTGTTCCCTGTTGGCGGCCTTGAAGATGTAGTGGACCGGATGGTCTTTGCCGTCGAGCGGCGCGACCACGACGCGCGGCGCCTCCGTAACCAGCTCGCTGAGATCTTGGGTATCCATCCCCGAGAGTTGGGCCAGGCAGACGCACCAGTGGTGGCGAAAATCCTCCACCGGATGAACCAGATGACAGACGAGTTGGGGCGACTACAGAGAACCGCGGCCGCGGACGACCTGACCGGGGTAATGCGGCGGGGTGCCGGCATGGACGCCCTGGCTCGCGAACTCGATCGGGCCAGCCGGGGAACTCACCAGTTGGTGGTGGCCTTCCTGGATCTGGACGGGCTCAAGTCGATCAACGACACCCTGGGCCACGCGGCGGGCGATCAGGTCATCCGCCAGATGGCTTCGGTGGTACGCGGGCACCTCCGCTCGTATGACTTCGTGGTGCGCTGGGGCGGGGATGAATTCCTCTGCGTCCTTCCAGACGCCGGAATCGACGGCGCCCGACGCCTGCTGCGGGACACTTCCCTGACTATGGCCAGGAATGGTGGCGCCACCTTCAGCGCGGGATTTGCGGTCTGGGAGCGGGGAGAATCCACCGCTGACCTGATTGCCCGCGCCGACCAGGACCTCTATCGACAACGCCAGCACCGACGCCAGATGGATCTGCCGGCATAGGACCGCAGGTCAAGTAAGTCGACCGACCCACGGTCCTAGCCTGGTAGCGGGCGTGAGAGGTGAGGCGACTCAAGACAGAACCGCCACTGCTGGGCTGCCCACTCGCCTGCATAATCCACCCCGATCCGGGGTAGAGCGTGGATCGGCCCAGGGCTGTATCCGTCCTCGACGATGTCGAGGCCAGGCGCCCCGATTGGAGCGCCGTTCAGCGATCGGTCGATTTCGAACGCGCGGCAGAGCAGGCCAGGGCCAGAACACCTTGCGACTCCGACCACCGGTTCCAAGGCTCGGATGAGGACCGCCTGGGGCCGACCCACCGGGGCGGTAACAAAGTTCAGGCAGTTGTACATGCCGTAGATCAAGTAGACGTAGATGTGGCCGGGTGGACCGAACATGACCTCAGTTCGGGGGGTACGGCCGCGGCTGGAATGAGCGGCCCGATCCTCCGGCCCACAATAGGCTTCGACCTCGACCACCCTGCCTTCGAACCGCCTCTCGCCAACCTCCCGAACCAGGAGTTTGCCCAACAGGTCCCTGGCGATGTCCAATGTCGGCCGATCGAAGAAGCCACGGCCAACACTCGACCGAGGTGTGGGCGCGGGGCCTATGCCGGCTCCGCGTTACCGGGATCGATCTGGAACAAGCTCCCCTGGTCCTGGTCGGCAATGTTGGGTATCACCCGCCGACGCCGGCCAGAGTGCTGCCGCTGCTTGTCCTTGTAGAGGCGCGCGTCCGCGAGCTGGTACATCCGGGGAGCATCCAAGCCCAATTCCCACCCCACCACTCCGATGCTCACCGACAGAGGGGTGTCAGCCCAGCTTGCGGAGGATTGGGCGAGGTTTTCGCGAATCCGGCCCGCCACTTCAAAGGTCTGGCCTTCGTCCGCCTGCGGCATTGCAACCGCAAATTCATCTCCCCCCAGGCGAGCGCACGTGTCGCTCGCGCGAACTGTCTTACGGAGAGCATCGGCAACCGCGCGAATGGCCTCATCCCCGGCCTGGTGTCCATGGCGGTCGTTGATCAGTTTGAGCTCGTCCAAGTCCAGCAACAACAGGCTCAAAGGATGCTTGTGGCGTTCGGCTGATGCCACCTCGCGCTGGATGGCCCGCTCAAATTCGCCACGGTTGGCGATTCCGGTGAGCAGGTCGGTACGAGCTTCGCGTCGGTGCTGGTAGGCACGATCCAGAGCAACGGCCATATGGTCCGCAATCGCCCCAACAAAGCTCATCTCGGTGGGCGTGAATTGTCGATTGGCCCGGGTGGCCACGGACAGAACACCGGTCAGTTCGCCCTTAAACCGTAGGGCTACGGCCAGGGCATGCCAATCCTGGGCTCCCTGGGGAACAAGACTGAAGCTGCCTCGGACAGAACCCTCGAATGTGGCTGCGCGGCCGATCAGATCATCGCCGCCCGGATGACGGGGGGACTCACGTAGGGCCCGATCTTCCTCCCAGGTCAACCCAGACGAGTAGGCCAGGACGAGGTCCCGGCCGGTCGCTCCGGGCAACCAAAGGCAGCCGGACTCCATACCAGTTGCGCTGAGCGTTTCGCTAAGGCCGGTTTCAGCCACGTCGCGCACTTCCAACGATCGGTTCATGGCCCCGGCCACCGAGATCAGCGCCCGCAGCACTCCCTGCTGCTCCTGATAACGCTCTTGCATTCCATCGAGATAGCCACGAGTGAGGCTGAGCGTGTGCTTCTCCATCGCTGCTTCCATCCGCCGTTGGGCGGTCAACAAAGCCTGCTCAGATCCAGCCCCAGTCCCGAGGGCCGCTTCCACCGCCGCAAGTACCACCTGACGGTGTATCGAAACGACCTCCAACAGGGTGTCCAGCGACACCCCTTGCGCGCAACGCCGGCGCCCCATCGCGCGCATGGCATCCCAGAACTCATACAGAAGCAGATCCCCTTCGGTCTGAACCGCGCTCAGGAACATGGTCGCCAGCCCGGCAGAGATGGCCCCAACCTTTTCACCCGACTTCTCGATGATCTCGAAGTACTCGGGAACCGAATCCCCGGTAGCCTGTACGCAGGTTTCGATCAACCCTCCGGTATCAACCGAGAGAACCGCGCCAACCTTGGCTACCGCGGCTACCGCCCGAGCTGCTTGGCGTGAGTCGGCGGCCATATGTACATGATCCTACGGAGTGGGTTCAACTCGACCTATTCGAAGCAACAAAATATGTTCCGTTGGGGCAGAATCGACCTTCGGCCGGCCGCTGCGGTGCCCGCAACGAAGATAATGGTGTCCCCGGGCTCCACAAGATGCCCGCATCAAAGTCCAAACCCAGGAGACGATCATGGCCGCAGCCGCCATCACAACCATCAGCCGTCTGGAGGAATTGCTCGGGGCCGAGGCGGCCTCGCTACTGGAGCACCAGTGCACCACGGTTCCAGCCCACTACCTGCACCTACCAGGCCCCGATTTCGTAGAGCGGGTCTGGATACAGACCGACCGCTCACCCCGCGTTTTGGGCAGCCTCCAGTCGATCTTCGACCACGGTCGCCTGGGCGGTACCGGCTACGTCTCGATCCTGCCTGTGGATCAGGGCATCGAACACACCGCCGGCGCCTCGTTTGCGCCCAACCCAGCCTATTTCGACGGCGAGAAGATCGTTGAGCTTGCCATCGAGGGTGGCTGCAACGCCGTCGCCTCCACCTTCGGAGTCCTGGGGTCGGTGTCGCGCAAGTACGCCCACCGCATCCCCTTCATTGTCAAGATCAACCACAACGAGCTCCTGTCCTACCCGACGACATACGACCAGGTTCTCTTCGGCACGGTCAAGGAGGCTTGGGAGATGGGCGCCGCCGCCATCGGCGCCACCATCTACTTCGGTTCGGCCGAGTCTCGCCGCCAGATTCAGGAGATCTCGGTGGCCTTCCACGAGGCTCACCGTCTGGGCATGGCAACTGTTCTATGGTGCTACACCCGCAATCCCGCCTTCGAAAAGGACGGTGTCAACTACGAACTCGCCGCCGACATCACCTCCCAGGCCAACCATCTTGGAGTGACCATTGAAGCCGACATCATCAAGCAGAAGATGCCGGAGACCAACCGAGGCTTCGAGAAGATCAAATTTGCCAAGACGTCTTCCAAGGTCTACTCGAACCTGACCACCGACCACCCCATCGACCTCTGCCGATACCAGGTCGTGAACTGCTATATGGGCCGCTCCGGGTTGATCAACTCGGGGGGGGCATCAAGCGGAGCTGGCGATCTTGAAGAAGCTGTCAAGACCGCGGTCATCAACAAGAGGGCCGGGGGAACCGGGCTTATCTCAGGCCGGAAGGCGTTCCAACGGCCGACCGCCGAGGGCATCGCGTTGCTCAACGCCATTCAGGACGTGTACCTGACCCCCGAGGTGACGGTCGCCTGAGGCTCGATTTCCTCGGCACCGGGGCCGCGTTCTCGGTCGAACGCTACAACGGCGCGGTGGTCGTTGATGGACGGATATTGCTTGATGGGGGAGCGCCTCTGCTCCCCCATATGAGCCGCCTGGGTATCGACCCAGCCGGGATCGAGGTGGTCTTCATAAGCCATTTTCATGGCGACCATGTGCTCGGGCTTCCCCCCTTTCTGCTCCATCGGGCCCTAGTCGGCGGCGGCCCCCTGCGAGTTGTGGGAGGAGCGGGTATCGAAGGCAAGGTTATGCAATTGCTTGATCTGGCCTGGGCGGGCGAATGGAGTACGTTGAGCCAGAGATTCGATCTCAGTTTCGAGGAGGCGCGGGGCTATGGCGAGGTCTGCGGGATGGCCTACGAGCCAGTCGCCCTGGATCATGGGCGCATCGGCTGCACCGGATTCAGGATCAAAGTGGGCGACCGGCTGCTGGCTTATGCCGGAGACTCGGAGGCAACCCCACCACTGGATCAGCTAGTGCAGGGAGCGGACATTGCGATTGTCGAGGCCACAGCGCCGGGAGAGGTCCACAGCCACACAAGCTGGGAGGACGCCCACCGCTTACGAGACAGGCATCCGCAGACCCGCTTTTTCTTCAATCACATTTACGCCGGGGAATTGGACGGATCAGTCAACGACCTCCAGTCGGTGGATGTCTAAGCGCCGCCTGGTGGTTATCGAGGGGCGCACGATCGGTGCCGGCGCTATCGCCGCCGCCGCCGGTCTGACGGTTCTGGGAATCTTTCTGTTCGCGGGACTGACTTTGTATGACCGTCTCTGGGCAGCCTCGACCTCGATCCTGATCGCGGTGTATCTGGCTTGCGCCGTGATCGGCGGTTATGCCGGGTGGATCCTTGCCCTTGTGGTCTTCGGCTCAATTCGCGGAGGCCCCGGAGAGTCGGGCTAACCTAGGAAGATGATCAAGCACGGTACGGCCACCGTCCGCCAGGCTCGCCCAGCCGACCTGGTATTGATCGCCGCGCTCATCCGAGGCCTGGCCGAATATGAGAATCACACTCAGGATTTCAGCCTCGACGTCGATGAGCTGAACCGCCATCTTTTCGGGCCCAAGCCTTTCGCCGAGGTTTTGATAGCGGAATTGGGTGAGGAGCCGATCGGGTTCGCTCTCTTCTTCCACAACTACTCGACCTTCTTGGGCAAGCCGGGGATCTACATGGAGGACCTCTTCGTTTTGCCCTCCCACCGGGGCTGTGGAGCAGGCCGAGCCCTCCTCACCAGACTCGCCGAAATTGCCATCGAGCGCGATTGCGCGCGGCTTGAGTGGTCAGTTTTGAAATGGAACAAGGAGGCGGTCGGCTTCTATCACCACCTCGGCGCGGCGGCCGACGACGATCGGAACACCTACCGGATCGCGGGCAAGCCGCTGTTTGAGTTGGCAAGCGCATCTAAGCAAAGCAAAGGGAGAAACCCGGATGTCAGTTAACGTGACCTCGCCCAAAGGCCCGATCCGGGTAACAACCCAGGAGCTTCCCAGCTGGGCTCGAACACAATTGGGCACCGCCGCCAGCATTCTTGGAAACCCTGGCGGAGGGCTCCTGTTCGCAACCCAGACCATCGGCCAGGTCCGCTCAGCCCTAGCCGATTCAAAGCTCGATCGATTCGAGCCGGCTCTCGCCCTCCTGGCCGCGGCGGAGGATGCATCCATCCGCCGCGACTACGCTCAGGCCACGGCCCTGATTGCCGACACCATCAAGCAGATCAAGTAGGGCACAACGCCGCCGTCCGGGAGCCGTGCTTAACTCGCCGGACTCAGCATCTTGAATTCATCGACAACCACTTCGGTGCTTGATCTCTTCTTGCCCTCGGCGTCTTCCCAGCTGCTGGTCCGTAACCTACCGTTGGCAAAGATCAACCGGCCCTTGCGCAAATGCTCGCCGGCGATCTCCGCCTGACGACCGAAGATGACCAGCCGGTGGAACTCTGCCTCCTCCTGGCGTTTGCCTCCCTCATCCTTACCGGCATAGCTGTTGGTGACGACTCTGAGGTTGGCCACGTGCATTCCGGTTTGGGTAGCTCTCACCTCGGGATCCGCGGCCAGCCGACCAACCAAAATTACCTTGTTAACCATGTCCGAATACCTCCACAGGTGGTGAGGCCGGGAATTCAAGAGACGGGTCCACCGGCCGGCCATCCCGGCGAACCTCGAAATGAAGGTGAGGCCCGGTGCTGAGACCGGTGCTGCCCAATAGACCGATTTCCTGGCCCGGTCTAACCGAGCTCTCAGAGGCAACCGACTCACTGAGCAGATGCCCATAAATCCAGGTCGTCCGGGAGTCCTGAGTCACGATCACGAATATCCCGTAGCCCAGCGGATCCTCGCCGACCGACACAACCCCGCCCGCCGCTGCGAAGACCGGGGTCCCAGCCGCCGCCGCCAGGTCGATACCGGAGTGGAAGTGTCCGAGAGGACAGGAAGGGTCCTTCGGCTCCAAAACCAGGCCCGAACATCCAAACGGCTGGCTTACGCTCGAGCCAGGGACGATGGATTGGAAATTCACTTTGGTCGCCGAAGGGGGCCCGCCGATCAGGAGGAGGGTTCCCAGCGCCGCGATCGTTGCAACCGGCCGATGAACCAGCCCGGCTGTCACCTGATCACCGCCTTGACGAGGTGACTGACATCCCTCTTCGCAGCAGTGGTGGCCTGGGTCCCAAAGCTGGAGGCGGTGTGCAGCGCGCCAGGGACTTTAAAGGCGACGATGATGGCCGCCAGAACGAACCCGTGGCGCAGGAGGTTACCGGTCGCGGCGGTCTCAAGGTGGAATCCAATGATCAGAATCAGCAGCTGGAGCGGCTGCATGAAGAGTGTGGTCACGAATAGCCCCATCCACTCCCGGGCGTATTTCTGCGTTTCCGGGAGGATGAAAAGGACAGCGGCCAGGGGTGCGGTAACGGCCAGAACCGCAAGCAATGCGAAGCGCACAAAGTAGGCGAGGGCCAGAACCAGGAGTGCGATCAAGAGTGCCGCAGTGGCAAGGACAGCCAACCCGGGGCCGGTGTAGAAGTCACGTGCTGGATCCATCAAGCTGTTGAGGTCGAAGCTCCAACCGGACTCAAGCACGACCTTGCAGAGCGCGTTATTGAGGTCGACCATGGCTTGGACCAAGGTCAATGAGAACCCGATCAGTGCCGCCGCGACCCCAACTCGGGGAAGCATGGCGCGAACCGAGTACTGAGGGCGGACAGCCCTGGTCCACTGCAGCCGAAAGAACCCCCACATGAGTAGGAAGGTCAAGGCGGCACTTGCGATCACCGCGCAGAGCCGGTTGTAGTTCTTGATCACATCGAGGGAGGTGAACCCGGCCCCACTTCCGTTGGGCGCGGCGCTGAAGGGATCGCCGGTTACCAAAACCAGGCGGGAGAAGGTGGTTGCGAGCGGGACATTGCTGTTGTCCCACGCCCGCTGCAAGAGCGCACCAAGATCGAAGAGGCTGGCCATGGAACGGACAGCATCCTGGAGCGATTGCACGGTGGCCGTTAAGCCGCCCAGCCCAGTCATGAATCAGTGCGGAAGGGTTCCGGTCAAGACCTTGACTATGGTCCCCGCCATTTCCACCCCTATCGTCCCCACCACGATGCGTTGAATCCACTGCTTGGCCTGGAGGACCGAACGGGGTTCGACCGCGGTCATCTTCCACAGGAAAGCGAAGACAAAGGCCAGGGCCCCGACAGAGCCAACCAGCGCCTGTCCGACCAAAACCCATTGGTCGAGGAGGGCTTGAATGGGCGTCGCGTCGATGTTCATGAGCAACTCCTTGGGCAAATGGCTCAGGTGAGCCGGCGGATCGGTATGCCTTTTCTCGTGGCGTGCTCAAGGTAGGGCCGAAATATGAAATCGGAAATGCTGGCTGTTAAGCCGCTGATCTCCGGAGACGGCACCCTTGGCCGGAATACCCCCACCTTGCGTGTTCCTGGCTGGTTAACCTAACGCTAGGGAGGGTGCAGCCTTTTACCTGGCTGTCGGTCCACCTAGCCACCTGATTCTCGACTCCGCCTCATGGGGAACCCCCATCAACAAAGGTGCCGGGCAGTCGAAGTAATCCTGTGTGAGGGTCGGGTCGGTCATTGAGGTCAAAGCGGCATGACCCCGATCCAGCGGAAGGGTGGAACCGAGCCTGAGCTGGGCGCACTGGCTTGGGGTTAAGGACGGTCGCAACTGAAATCACTCCCAAGGCAGCAACAAGCCAGCGGCCAGGCAACTCGAATTAGTCAATCCCATCTCTCCACCTGCAGACTAAAGGAGATGCTCGAGCCGCACCAGGGCCTGGAGGATGCTGGCCGGGGCAATCTCTGACCTGTCACGTTTTCCACACCGGACTTCTGGTCAGCCGTTGGCCCTCCTGTCCTGGAGAATCCTGAACTAAGTGCGCTCAACCAGTTGCACCGAGAATCAGGGAGGCTCCCCGGCGGCCGAGCAGGTTCCGATGACGGCTTCAAGGGGCCTATCTTTGTCAGCCCTACCTCCGGCTTATTGCCGCTCTCCCCCCTACGGCGAGTGGCAAGTCGGAACTAGCTTAGATAGGCCGAAAGGTATAGGAAAATCGTTTATAAGGCCCTTCAGGATAGGATCGGCACTCCGCATGAAGGTTTTAGAGCCAGGCAACGCCGCGCCGAACAGGTCTACCCCACTGGCCCACAAGCCGGCAGTATCTCCCTGGAGATAGGCCGCGAAGTGAAACGCCGCGGCCCCGAGCCCCACCGCAGTTGACAGCTCCTCAGCCACGAAGCCTGCCGCGAGCAGCTCTGGGACTGCCACGATTCCAATTCCCGTAAGAGCCGCTCCAAGACTCAACGCGAGTGCGCCTCCTCCGACATATGACAGGCCATCGGACAGCGTTCCGAGGGCATCGCCCGTTTTGTACAGGTAGTTCTCATGGCAGGGCGGTGAAGGCGGGTTGGGGCCTGGGTTCGGGCCCGGCGGGTTTGGCCCGGGGTCCTTCCGGCCTGCCGCCAACCCGCTCGGGTCGGTCAGATTGGTCGGGTCGTCCCCGACGTAGGCGTATAGGTTTGACCCACTCCCGTTGTAACCCGCCGGGTCCTGGGACACGAATCTCTGCAAGGTCGGGCTGTAGTACCGGGCTCCGTTGAGTTGCAAACCACTGGCATTGGTCTGCTCCCCCGCGAACTGGAACGTGTTGGACGACGCGGCGCCCGATGCGGTCGGGTTGCCGAAGGGGTCGTAGGTGTAGTTGGTGGTCACAGCCCCACTGCTGTTGGCCAGGCCCAGAGTCGACCCCAACCCGTCCGTCAAGAACGACTGCGTTGACGCTCCGGTGGTCTGCCCGAACCACTGGTTGATCCCCCCGCTGATCATCCCCGAGGTGGTCGACCCCGAGGTGATCTGGCCCACGTTGCCTCCGTTGTACAAGTAGGACGTGCTGACATTGTTGATTTTGGTCCCAACTCGATTGCCAGCCGCATCGTAGGTGTAGGAAGCGGTGGTTGTGCTGCTCTTGCTTGAGGTCAGCTGACCGCGGCTGTTCCACCCTAGCGTGGTGCCGTTCTCGCTGGTGATCTGACCATCCGCGTTGGTGCCCACGGTCGCGCCCCCCCATGTGGCCAGCTCATTGATCGAGTTATAGGTGGCTGAGCTAACGGGGGCAGGAAGGCCGGTCGCGGCCATCGTCCCCCCTTCCGAGATCATATGGCCGGTCGCGTCATAGCCGTAGGTCAGAGTCCCCAGCGTGGTTGTCCCGGTCTTATAGGTGATCCCCGTCAACTGGCTGGCCGCGTCGTGGCTCCCCGTCTCCACGATCCCATCCGGCAAGGTCACGCTCTGCAGCCGCCCGGCCTTGTCATAGCCCTCGCTCACAACCTTGGTCCCGCCTTGGAGAATTGCCACCAGATTGCTGGCGTTGTCGTACTGGTAACTCAGGGGGGCCTGAACACCGATTGTGGTCGAGGTGAGGCGACCAGCCGCGTCATAACCATGCAGAACGGTGCCCTGCGGGCTAATCACCTTGACTTCGCGACCAAAGTCGTCGAAGTCGTACTCCAGGTTGCCGTTGAGCGAGTCATTGACCAGGACACGCTTGTTGGTGCTGTCGTAGGTGTAACTGATGGTGCTGTCGGCGGTGAAGGAAGTCCCAGTGGTTGGCTTGTAGTTGTATTCAACCTCCGTTATCCGGCCGAGGTCGTCGCGGTCGAAATGGGTGACGACCTTCTGGGGATCGGTTACCGTGAGCAGCTCCCCGGCCTTGTCGTATCCATACCTGGTGACGTGCGCGGCGGCGTCAGTCACAGTCGTGAGACGGTTCATGCTGTCATAGGCGTAGGCAGTGGAGTGCCCCGCCGCATCCTTGATCGACTTGACATTTCCATCGCCGTCGTACCCATATGTAGAGTTCGCCCCAGAGGCATCCACCATCGAGGTCACTTCGTCGAGGGAGTTGTACTGATACGAGGTCTGGTTGCCGGCGGCATCGACGCCCACCAACGCCCTTCCAGCACCATCACTGAACACCGTGGTAGTGCGGTTTAATCCGTCCGTGACCGAGGTTGGCAACCCCTGATCAAATCCAAATGTCAGCCGGTCCCCAAGGGGGTCTGTCATCGACTGGATCTGGCCATCAGATAGTGTGCTGACCGAAGACTGCCCTCCATTGGGATCGACGATCGATTGCAGGTTGCCGGTTGCCGGGTCATAAGCCAGGGCACTCACGTGGCCGAGAGGGTCAGTGGCTCCGGTGACCTGCCCGAACACTCCGTAACTGATCTGGCTGGTCGCGGACTCCGAAGTGTCAGGCCACTGGGTAACCGAATTGACGCCTCCCGTAGTCGAGTCGTAACCGAAGGCGGTACTCATCCCAACTGGTGCGGAGTTGCCTGGAAGGTGCTGAGTTGAGGCGATGACCCTGAGAGTTGTCGCGTCGAGCGTTTCGATCGAGGATTGTTGGTCGGGCCCACCGGCATCGACCACAGTACTGATATCACCGCCTGGCGTGCTGGTGGTCGGAAAGTCAAAGGTCGTGGTGCTGGTGATCCCGCGCTGATCAACAACCTTCATCTCCGGCGGCAGGACGATGACCGTGGCGGGGCGTACCGACGCCTGCCCATTCGGCGGTGGAACTGCCAATCCGATCTCCGAGAACTTGATCGAGGTCCCGTCCGGGAAGTCTTGCTCCGTCACCTGCCCTGAGCTGTTGTAGACATTGGTCAGGTAGGTGATCCCGAGCGGATCGGTGATCGTCTTGATGTCATTGAGGGCTGGGTAGGCAGTGTCATAGGTGTAGGTGGTCACACCCCCGGCCGGGTCGGTCACGTGCCACAAGCGGCCGCTTGTGTCGTAGTCGTACTTCACCGTTCGCCCGATGTTGTCCTGCACCTGGGTGATTCGGCCACTACTGTCGTTGGTGAAATGCATCCACCGCCCGTTCTGGGACAGGACATCGGTGATCACCCCGGAGACGCCGTTCGACCGGATGAAGGTGATCTGGTTGCCGTTGTGGTCGGTGATCGACTGCAGTGGTGCGTTTTCGCCCCACACCATCACGGTCCCATCGGTCCGAGTCAAATTCCAGCCATTGCCGTTCCACGCGATGGTCGAGTTGAGGAACGTGGAGTCCGTCGTGGTGGTCTGGAACACGGCGTCCGTCCAGCCGGTCCCTGAGGAGGTTCGCACGTAGTGGATCTTGGATTGGCCGGGCAAGTACAGATCGACCTCCTGGTACTGGTTCTGCGAGTGGAGAAAGATGTCAAAAGAGCTGGCACCACCGACTCCAAAGGCACGTGAGGTGGGGTCGGCCTGGAGGTGGGTATGCGACAGCACCAGGGAAAGGGTGTCGGTCAACGCCAGGTCCGTCTTGGTCAGGTCCAGGACACCGCTGGAAAGGTCGACCGGATCCCCTCCCGTCTGTGGAGGCCCCGGTGGCGGGGTGTAAGGCGGCGGCGTTGGGTTGTTGCTGTTGAACATGGCCCCACTGAACTCCCAGATCACGGTGCCTGGATCTGGCTTGACCTGCTTAGCGTTTGGGGTTACGTGGCCAGATCCGTAGACGAACCAACCTTTGGAGTCGGGGTCATAGTCCCAGAAGTCAGCGGTGGTTTTCGGGGCCAGATGCCCGAAGTTGGGGTAAACGATCTGGGCTGGCTTGTTGAGGTAACCGCCAGCGGGCTGGACTGTGAAATAAACTGGGAGATCGACCCCCACCGGTAGCGGGAATGGGGGCTGGTCAATCGGAATGGCCGTCAGCGACACCTCGGTTACCACCTTGCCGTTGCTGTCCTGAACCACAGTTCCCGGCTGGAGGTGGACCTCCAGGCCAGGCAGATCTGGGTTGGTGAGGACAACCGCTTTGGTCGTAGGAGACGGAATCTTGACCATGTGGCTGGTATCGAGCTTGGTCATCCAGATCGGGAACCCAAGCGGGTTGGTCTGGTCGGCGGTGACATCGAACCCGTATTCGAAGTAGCCGTAGGTGGCCCCGTTCACATCGGCGGTGGTGCCATCGATATGGAGGGTTTGGCGGCCTGCCGGGACTCCGGAAAGCAGAAAGCGACCGGTGTCATCAGTGGTGGTTTTGACCAAGCCGATGGTCAGGGTCACCCCGGCCAACGGCAGGCCATCCAAACGGAGCGCCTGGCCCGCAACGGCGGTCACCCCCGCGTCCGCTCCGAGAGGAGGGAGCCCCTCCCACTGGGTGGGCGCGCGGTGGCCGGCCATGTCACCATTCGGGTTGGGTTTCCAGCCGCGATCTGGTGGG
>DASZFH010000272.1:0-5727 GCA_035939985.1 Candidatus Dormiibacterota bacterium | reverse complement strand
ACCAACGACATCGACAACATCGGCACCACCCTGCAGCAGAGTCTGAGCCAACTCCTCAATTCCCTCCTGACGGTGATCGGTGTCCTGGTCCTGATGTTCACCATCAGTCCCCTCCTGGCCGTCATCTCTCTGGTCATGGTGCCTCTCTCAGTCCTCGGTACCATCCAGATCGCGACCCGCTCGCAGCGACGCTTTGCGGACCAGTGGAAGTGGACAGGCCGGCTCAATGGGCACGTCGAGGCGATGCACACCGGTCACTCTTTGGTCCAGGTTTACGGCTATCGAGCTCAGGCAGCCGAGGAGTTTGCGATCCTCAATGAGCAGCTCTTCCGGGCCAGCTTCGTTGGCCAATTCCTCTCCGGGCTGATTCAGCCCGCAATGCAGTTTCTATCCAACCTCAACTACGTCGCGATTGCGGTTGTGGGTGGCTATCGGGTGGCATCGGGGTCGATGTCCCTGGGCGACGTTCAGGCCTTCATTCAATATTCGCGACAGTTCACCATGCCCCTCACCCAGGTGGCGGGCATGATGAATCTGATGCAGTCGGGTGTGGCTTCCGCCGAGAGGGTTTTCGAGTTGCTGGACGCGGAACAGGAGGTGCCCGACGGGGCTCACCCCTTGAGCGTGATCGAGAATCCGGGGCGGGTGACTTTCGATCAGGTCGCCTTCCGCTACAAGCCCGATGTCCCCCTGATCGAGGATTTCAATTTAGAAGTTGCGGTTGGGGAAACAGTTGCCATCGTCGGTCCGACAGGCGCGGGTAAGACCACCGTCGTCAACCTGCTGATGCGTTTTTACGATGTCGAGACCGGAGCCATTCGCCTTGATGAGGTCGATATTCGTCAGCTGCGTCGGGACGACCTCCGGCGAGCTTTTGGGATGGTCCTGCAGGACACCTGGATTTTCTCCGGGACGATCCGCGACAACATCGCCTATGGAAAGGACGACGCCACTGACGATGAGGTGGTCGCCGCGGCCCGAGCCGCCTACTTCGATCGTTTCGTACGAACTCTTCCCGATGGGTATGACACGGTCCTGGAGGATGATGCCGGCAACATCTCGGCGGGTCAGAAGCAGTTGCTGACCATCGCCCGTGCATTCATCGCCGATCCGCCCATCCTGATTCTGGACGAGGCCACCAGCAGCGTGGACACCAGGACCGAGGTCCTGATCCAGCGGGCCATGGCCGATCTCCGCCATGGGCGCACCAGCTTCGTCATCGCTCACCGTCTCTCCACCATTCGGACCGCTGACAAGATCATCGTGATGGATCGGGGTCGGATCGTCGAGCAGGGAACCCAGGAGGATCTCCTGGTCAAGGATGGGTTTTACGCCCAGCTATACCGAACCCAGTTCAACGAGGCCCCCGCCGAGGCGGGCTAGGCCGACTTCACCACCTACGGGTCGATCAGTTTTGCGGCTCCTCGTAGCTTTGCGGTGGTGTGGTGGGGCAAATACGTAGAATAATACGTATACTTCCCCTATGGCACTCGATATTTCCCGGCTACCCAGCCATCAGGTCAAGGATCTCAATCGGGGTGGGAAGGAAGTCTTCGATCAGGCTGCGAACACGGGGGTGCGCTTGGCTTCGACCGCCACTCGACCAGAACTGGTTATGATCTCGGTTCCGAAGTTAACCCGACAGTTGGACCTGGTCCGGCTAGGGGAGCTCGTGGCAGAGGTTCTCGGGGATCTCTCCCCCCTGTTCCAGGGGCAGCGCCCAACGTCCCCTCATCTGGCCTGGCTATCCGTCTTTGACGAGGGCGAACTACGCGCCTTTGCCGCCGATTTCTCTCTTGCGGTGCGGGTGGCCATGGATCTCGGCAGCGCCGAGCCCGTCAGCCGAGTGATTCATCGCTGGCGATCAACTGCGGAATACGCCCTAGCAGGCGCTCCGCTTTCCGGCGGTATCGAGTGGGGGGCGACGATCCCTCTTGCGCGTCCCGAACCTCTTGAAGCGGAGGATTAGCAGGCCCAAGGTTGGGAAGGTCAAGCCCGGAGAGGCCGTTCGAGGCACCGGCGAGGTTATCCCTGGCGACCTTCCAACGGAGGCTCCAAAGCGTCCGCTTGAAGGTGATCCTCCGGGTACGAGCTGGGCGATCATGGCGAAGGACCGGCAATCCGAGAAGGCATGGCGCGATCTCTGTGCAAGCATGCCCGGGCCGTGTCAACGGGCCTACGACCAACTCGTCGTAGACCCTTATCACATTGATGGAGTTAGGTGGATCGAGCTCGCCGGTCGCTATGCGTATATTCGACAACACGAGTTGGGCGGTGGAGAGCGGATCTGGTACCGAATCGAGGAAGGTCACCGGGTGGTCCTGGTCCAGCCTCATACGGCTCATCCAAAGGCAACTGAGAAGAAACGCCCATAGAGGGCGGCCTTTGGAGTTGAATCACGGTCGCCCTTCGGTGAGTGGCACTATTACTCGATGCCGACCGCCGCTGCCAATGGGGTGGAACTTGAGTACGAGCTGTTCGATGGGGGGCCAGGATCAGAGCCGATACTCCTCATCACCGGGTTGGGGGCACAGCTGGTCAGCTGGGACGACAGGTTCTGCGAGGCACTGGTCGACGAGGGATTCACGGTTGTTCGTTACGACAACCGGGACGGCGGACTCTCCAGTGCCATGGGCGAATTGGGGACGCCCGATGTCCTGGCCATCATGCTTGGTAACGGCCAGCCACCATACACAATCGCGGACTTGGCGGACGATGCGGACGCTCTCTTACAAGCTCTCGGATTGGAGGCGGCGCACGTCGTCGGCGCCTCAATGGGGGGGATGGTTGCGTTGCATCTGGCTCTACGACATCCGGCTAGAGTCCGATCGCTGGCAGCGATCATGGCTTCGCCTGGGGGCAACTTCCAAATGCCCCAGTCCCCCGAAGGGTTGAGCGCCCTCTTGGGGCCGATCGATCAGCCCAACGACGCGGAGCGGGTGGCGGCCGCAGTCGAACTGCGCCGGTTTCTAAGTTCCACCGCCGACTTCGACGAGGCAAGGGCCCGGCGTCGGGCCCACGCCCATCTCAGCCGGGGTCACAACCCGGCCGGGACCCTTCGCCAATTGGCCGCCGTTTTGGCTGCGCCCGATGTCAGCGCAGAATTGGCCTCTCTGAGCCTGCCCTGTTTGGTGGTTCACGGGGATATGGATCCCTTGGTGCCTTGGAGCGAAGGGGCCCGGATAGCGGCGGCGATACCTGGAGCGCGACTCTTGACAATGCCTGGCGCAGGCCACGATGTCCCAGAGCGGGTGGGAGCGGCGGTTGTCGCGGCATTGGTCGAAAATGCCCGGCGTGGGCGGCAGACTGGGCGCACAGGATAGGCCACATTCCCAAGCTCCGCGAACATGGGAGTAGCTGCTGGGTGGTAGCTACTCGGAGGCGGGCAACCGGGCGAAGTGGCCACGGTCCCCTCAGTCCATTTTGGGAAGGGGAAGCGTCTCCCCTGTAGCCGTGACAATATCGGGCTTGGGTTAAGCAACTGAGCCAGCTCGGTTAATTCTTTGGTGTTTCCGCTGAGTAAACCGAGACCTACCGATTGCAAATCGAGCTTCAAGGGGTTGCGCCGACCTGGGTCAATCTGGCCAAGTCGGCGGGCCGATACGATCGTTGGCATACATGAACCAACCTCACCCACCCCCCGGTGGAGTCATCCTCGTCAGGCATGGGCAGACCGAATGGAGCCACCTCGGCCGCCACACCAGCCGCACGGATCTACCCCTCGATCCTGAAGGCCGCCGCCAGGCTGGTCTTGTGCGAGAAGCGCTGACCGGTAGGGCGTTTGAGCTGGTCTTGACCAGTCCTATGCGACGCGCGCGAGAGACCTGTGAGATCAGCGGGATCACTGGGCTCAATGGCTCGGTCGAGGTCAGTAACGATCTCACCGAATGGGCCTACGGTGACTACGAAGGTTTGACGACCGCGCAAATCCAGGATCTCAAGCCAGGCTGGAATCTATGGCGCGACGGCTGTCCGGGAGGAGAGACCGCGCCCGAAGTGGGCGAACGTTGTGATCGAATCATCGCGCGATTGCGGGCTCTGGGCGGTCAGTCGGCGGTTTTCGCCCATGGCCACCTGCTCCGAGTCCTTGCCGTCCGCTGGGTGGGGCTGGAGGCCCAGGGGGGAGGCATGTTTGGGCTTGATACCGCGACCCTGAGCCGCCTGCGGCTCGATGGCGAGCGAGGTGTGATCCAGTCGTGGAACTGCGATCCCATCCGATCCAATGGGCTTGCGCCTTACGATCAGGCCTAAATGAGCGAGATCGTCCCCGGCTCCATCCGCCAGAGTGCTCGTAACGAGATCCCACAGCCCTGGCGCCGCGATGTCCGCCTCCTGGGAGACATCTTGGGTCAGGTGCTCGTCGAGTCGGAAGGCCAGGATCTGCTCGATGATGTGGAGCGTCTCCGTCGCACGGTGATCGCGGCTCGGGAGAGCGACCAGCACGACTTGGCTGTGGAAGCGATGGTTGCGAGCTGGAGCCTGGACCGAGCGGAACAGGTGGCCAGGGCATTCACCTGCTATTTCCACCTTGCCAATCTGGCGGAGGAGCGACATCGGGCCCGAGTCCTACGGCAGCGAAACCATGGCGAACAGATGGTGCCGGAGTCGCTGGCCGCCACCGTTGCCAGTTTCCAAGCAGAAGGTGATGAGCCGCGTCTCTACGAACTTCTGGCCGAGCTGCAAGTCCATCCAGTCTTCACCGCACACCCCACCGAGGCCCGCCGGCGCGCGGTGGTAGAGGCGATTGGCCGGGTCGGATCTGATCTTGACAACATGGATGACGCGCGAGCCTCCTCGCTCGAGGTTGCAGAGGCCCACCGTCGTCTCCTTGAGGATGTGGACACCCTCTGGCGGACCGCACAGCTACGCAGCGTTCAGGTGCAACCTCTGGACGAAGTTAGGACCGCTATGGCGGTATTCGATCAGACCCTCTTCTCGCTGGTACCCTCCGTTTACCGGGCCCTGGATATGGCTCTCAATCCGGCGGGTAGTGGTCGGGACGCTCCCAAGGCGGTCCCCTTTCTCCGTTTGGGGAGTTGGATCGGGGGAGATCGGGACGGCAATGCTCACGTCACCGCGGAGATCACCGAGGCCGCAATGGCCATCCAGTCGGAGCATGTGCTCCACGGTCTGGAAGCCGTCGCCACTCGGATCGCGCGAGCCATCAGCGCCGACGAGGCGACGACTCCGGCCAGTCCAGCGGTGGTCGAGCTGCTGGCTCTTGCCGACCGACGTGACCCCGTTCGCATGGGCGTGATCAATGCGCGTGCACCTGGTGAGCCTCACCGTCGCCTCCTCTTTCACATCGCCGATCGGATCCGGGCCACCCGGGAGGAGCAGGGCGCGGGTGCCTACGGCTCCGCGGCCGAGCTGGCTGGAGATCTGGACGCAATTCAGACCTCATTGTTGGCGGCCGGGGCCGACCGGCTTGCCCATGGGGAGCTCCAACACCTGATCTGGCAGGTCGCCACCTTCGGCTTCCATCTGGCCGAGCTTGAGATCCGCCAGCACAGCTCCATCCACGAGACCGCTCTGGCGGAACTTCGGTCGGGCACCCCCCCCTCGCCGGCCACCGAGGAGGTTTTGGCCACCATCCGCGCCGTCGCCCGCATCCAGCGGCGGTACGGCGTCGACGCGTGCCGCCGCTACGTGATCTCGTTCACCCGGAGCGCGGCAGACGTTGCGGCCGTCTACGAGCTTGCGACCATGACTGGTCAGGAGGCGCCG
>DASZFH010000271.1:0-5618 GCA_035939985.1 Candidatus Dormiibacterota bacterium | reverse complement strand
TTCGAATTCCAAGATGCGGGCCAGGGCACGTGGTTTGTCAGTCCAGTTGACCTCGTAGTAGACCTGCTTCACGTCGGGTCCAACGGCAGAGCCGCCCGCGATCGTGATGTGTTCAGGGTTGTTTAGGTACTGCTTGGCCAGGTTCTTGATCCGGGGGGGCATGGTTGCGGAGAAGAGCACCGTCTGGTGTGCTTCGGGCAACGCGGCGAGGAGCTTCTCGATGTCCTCTACGAAACCCATCTTGAGCATCTCGTCAGCTTCGTCGAGCACGACCATACGCACGCAGTCGAGGATGAGCGTGCCCCGGTCGAGGTGGTCGAGCAGGCGTCCTGGAGTTCCCACCACCACCTGGACCCCGGTCCGCAGGGAACGCAGTTGACCACCATAGGCCTGCCCGCCATAGACCGGGAGAGTGACCATGCGGCGGTTCTTACCCAGGACGTCGAGAGCCGCGGCGACTTGAATTGCCAGCTCTCGCGTTGGTACGACAACCAGCGCTTGAGTTTTTTGTTCACGCTCGTCCAGCATCTGGACTATGGGCAGCCCGTAAGCGGCCGTCTTGCCGGTGCCGGTCGGGGCCTGGGTGATCGCATCCCGACCCTGGATCAGGATCGGAATTGATCGCTCCTGAACGACGGTGGGATTCTCGTAACCGAGGGTAGCGATTGCCTGCATGGCGGCCGGGCCGAGGCCGAGGCGCGCAAATCCGGTGGGTGTGGTGGTCTCGACGGCGTCAGAGATCGCGTCGATGTCGATAACGTTCTTCAATTGGGCTCCTTACCGGGGTGACGTTGAGCTGGCGCTCACCGGTGATTACCGCAATTGAAGGTGGCCATCGCTGAACTGGCGCGGCTATCCAGTAGCGTGGGGGTCGGTCGGCGTCGCTGCTTAGAGGCGCCGGCTACCCGACTAACCAAAAGACAGAAAGCGACAAAAGGTCGCTGCCTTGAATGAATCTTAGCCGAGATTGGACGAATCTGCTCTCCGCACGATCGGTTGGCTCCCGGTGAGGATCTCAATCGCCGCCTCAGCGCTCACCCGGCTCGCCCCGTAGGTGGCCAGATAGTTGGTCGCTCCGATGGGGCGGAGGGCCGGTATTCCCATCTCCAACACCATTGCGTCCGGACGGACCGTCAGCAATTCCTCTGTCAGGCCAAGCGCCCACGGGTGGAGATGAAAATCTCGGCAGGCGACGATCAGTGAGTGACCTGCCGCCTCAGAAAGCAGGGGATGAACAGGGGCTGTTGAACGGAGTCGGATCACCGTGGTCCCTGGGTTAATGACCGCCAGTTGGGCTCCCACACCCCAAGGCACGGCCCCGGCGGCGATCATGCCCGCGCTTTCCAGCTCGATCACAATCGGCCCGCCCGTTATGCGCCAATTTCCCGATCCCCGCAGCGCTCCCCTCGCCGCCTCCCTGCCCGCGTTGGGCCGGTTCGGCAACTCAGCGGTTACTGGCTCTTTTGTCCAATCAATCAGGGTTTGGACTCTGGCCGCGGCTGCTTCCATGCGATCGATTGGGATGCGGCCGACTTCAACCGCTTCCACAAGCGCCGACACCAGCTCATCGACGATCTCCGGCCCCGCAATTTCGCCTGCAATGCAGATCAGATCAGCACCGGCAGCCATCGCCAGCACCGCGCCTTGCGCAATGCCGACCGTCCTGCTGATCGCCCCCATTTCGAGAGCGTCCGTCACGACCGCACCCTGAAACCCCATCTCAGTTCGTAACAGGTCGGTGATCAGGCCTCGATTCAGAGTTGCGGGTAGATCACCATAGGAGCGCACTCTGAGATGGGCCGTCATGATCGCCTTGACCCCAGCTTCGATGGCGGCCCGGAAGGGTGCAAGGGCATGGGCCCGGAGTTCTTCCCCGTCCTCGCTGAGAGTTCCAGGCTCGAGATGGGAGTCAATGGTGACACTGCCGTGGCCGGGAAAATGCTTGGCGCAGGCCATAACACGCTGGCTCTGGAGGCCTCTTACGTAAGCGGCTGTGTGGATGGCGACCAGGGCTGGATCCGATCCGAAGGAGCGGACCCCAATGGCGGGGCTGCCCGCTCCGGCCAGGACATCGGCCACCGGGGCGAAATTGAGATTGACCCCGGCGGCACGCAACTTGGTTCCAATGCCGGCGGCGATCGCTTCGGTCAGCTCCGGATCGTTGACCTCTCCAAGGGCTCGATTTCCCGGAACAGAACTACCGGCCCCGGCTTCCAGCCGGGTCACGTCTCCCCCTTCCTCGTCCACCGCGATCACCAGATTTGGGTTGAGCTCGCGCAAGGTCCCGTTCAAGCTGGCGACCTGTGCCTCGCTGACGATGTTGCGGGTAAAGAGCGTGACGCCTCCAACTCCGCGCTCTATCCATCTGACAAGCCAATCCGGAGGTTCGGTGCCTTCGAAACCAGGCAGCAAGCACGACGCGGCCAGGCGGCGCAGATCGTCCTTCAACCCTTGACCCCTCCGGCAGTCAGACCGGTTATCACCTGGCGTTGAACGATCATGAAAAAGATGACCACCGGGATGCTGGTCAGGGTGGCTCCCGCCATCAGCGGGCCCCAAGCCGGCCCATGGTTGGTCGTGAAGCCGGCCAGCCAGACGGTCAAAGTCTGATGTTCCGGGCTTGAGAGCAGGATGTAGGCGGTGATGTATTCGTTCCAGGCTTGGATGAAGGCATAAATCGAGGTCGCCACGAGACCGGGGGCGACCAACGGGAGCAGAATCCGAACGAAGGCTCCGATCCGTGAGCAGCCATCGATCATGGCGGCCTCCTCCAGGTCAACCGGGACGGTGGCTACGAATCCGCGCAGGGTCCAGACCATGAAGGGCAAGACGTAGGCCATGTAGACAAGCACCAGGGGTGGTAGTTGGTCGGTCAGGCCGGCTGCGTTGAACTGCAGGTAGATCGGAATCACCAGAGCGTTGAGAGGAATCATCTGAACCACTATCACCAGGAACAGAAACAGGCGTCGCCCTCGGAATAGGAAGCGGGCCACCGCAACCGAGGCCAGAAAGGCAAGCGCAAGAGAGGCGACCACGGTGGTGGCGACGACTTCAATGCTGGTCGCGACCGAACTAACAAAATAGGGCCGCCCGATGGCGTCTTGAAAGTTTGCCAGCGAAGGGGCAATGGGAAACCAGACCGGGACCAGACTCAGGATGTCCCGGCCTCGTTTGAATGCGGTCGCGACCATCCAGTAGACCGGGAACCCCATCACGACCAGAACTGCAATGCCCACGCCGTTGTAAATCACATCGGCGGTAGAGATCTGGCGCCTGCCAAAAGGGACTCGGTTCATTCCACCCCTCCGCTGGCCATCAATTGCTTCAGGTAGCTGACAGTCATACCCAGCGAGATCAGCACCATCACGACCGCGATCGCCGAACCCAGCCCGAAATGGTCGGTCCGGAACGAAGCGACGAACGAGTAGACGCCCATCAGGTAGTAGTCCGGGGTGGGTCGGGCGTTGAGCAGGATCCAGATCTGGTTAAAGACCTGGAAATCCCAGATCGTGGAGAGGCTGGCCAGGATCATGAACAGCGGCCGCAGCGTGGGGAAGGTGACGCCCCAGAAGATCGCCCATGCTCCGGCACCGTCAACTCGGGCGGCTTCGATCTGGTCGATGGGTACCTGGGTCAATCCGGCGTAAAGGGTGATGGCAACGAATGGGATGGCACCCCAAACCACCACCAGTGTGATGACCATAAATCCCTCCCACGGCCGCTCGAACCAGTTGTGGTGGATGAAATCCCCAACGCGCAGCGTTGTCAAGGACCAGTTCACGACCCCGAACTCGTAGTCAAACATCCATTGCCAGATGTCGATCGCGACCACCACCGGGGTAGCCCATACGAAGACCATCACCGCCATCAGGGCCAGGCGCACCCAAGGCCAGACCCGCTGCATCAGGAGGCCGATCAAGGTTGCCGTCACCATGGTCAGGCCGACGTTGGCGGCCGTGAAGAGCAAGGACCGCCCGGTGACGTTCCAAAAGACCGGATCCTTAAAAATGGTGGCGTAGTTGTCAAGGCCGATCCATACCCCCTGGCCGGAGATCAACTCCCGCAGGTTGTACCGCTCGAATGAGGTCAGAAGCAGCTGGTAGAGCGGGTATCCTCGCAACCCCAAGAGGACCATCAGGGCGGGTAGGACAAGGACATATGGTGTCACGCCCCGCAGATCAAGGAGGGCCCGCCGGACCGGTGTGACCGACTCGATCGTCGGGTTCATGTTGGGCGGTGGGGGAAGCCAAAATGGCCTCCCCCACCGATTATCCCTCCCTCGTCTTTAGCTGGATGCGTTCAGAATCTGAGCGATCTGTGTGTCGGCCGATTTAGTGGCGTCCGCAACTGAGGATTGGCCGGTGAGGATGGCCACCATCATGTTGGGAATCACATTGGCGGTCTCGACATTGGCCCAATTGGGTGAGTTGGGTACGAAACGGCTGTTCTTGGCCGCGATTCCGAATTCTTTAAGCAGAGGGTCGGTCTGGACGCTGACCAGGCTGGTTGTATTGGGGATGACTCCACCGACCGTGACCATTTGCGTCTGATATGTGGTTCCGGTCATCAATTTGGTCCAGTCGGCGGCCCATTGTGAATGCTTGCTCTTCTTGGCAATGCCGAGATCTGATCCGCCCAAGAAAACGGGAGCGGTCTGGCCGGCGGTGTGGCTGGGGAGCGGGAAGACACCCAGTTTGGGCTTGAGGGTCGGGTCGCCGCCGCTGGCCGGGTCAGTGATGACGCCGATCTCCCATCCGTTGGCGATGATCATCGCGATGTGACCCTGGGCAAAGGCGGCATCCTGCTTGGCTTCGTCGCCGGTCTTGTCGGCCTTGGAAAGGGTTTTGACCTGTGCGGCCCAGGACGTGATTGCCGCCTGAGATGCTGGGGTGCTCAGCGCCCCGGTCCAGGTGGTTCCGCTCTGAGTCGCGATGTTGCCGCCATTGTCCCAGAGGTATGAGAGCATCGCGTACCAGTACTTCCCCGGGAAGTAGAGCGCGGAGAATTGGGAGTCGCTGGAATTGGCCGCGTTCAACTTCGCACCGTCCGCGGCGAGCTCGTCAAGGCTGGTCGGAGGAGCGGTTATTCCGGCGCTGGTGAACATGTCCGTCCGATAGATGACCGCTCTTGTGCCGGCATAGTAGGGAACGCAGTAGAGCTTTCCGTTGACCGTGCAGGAGTCAGTCAGGGACTGCAGCCAGGTCGATGAGTTCGGGTACGAGCCCTTGTCGGAGGTGAGATCGGCCAGCGCACCTGAGCTTCCGTATTTGGCGACCAGGGTGTTGCCCAACTCCATGACATCGGGGGGAGTGGTACCAGCGAAGGCGGTGTCCAGCTTCGTGCCGACATCGCTCCAGTTCTGGATTTCGACATTGACATTGACCTTCGGATAGATCTTGTTGAAATCCGCCGTGACGGCGGTCACCACCGAATCGGGGGCGCTCCCCTTCATGAGCCACACATCGAGAGTCCCGGTTTCGCTAGCCGCGCTGCGGCTCGCGCTTGATCCACAGCCAACCAGAGCGACCAGGCCCGCCACGCCAGCTGCCAACCAAGTCGCCGTCCGCCTCCTGCTTACCGAATTGGGGTGGTGCACACCGCCTGCCGATACAAAAGCA
>DASZFH010000270.1:0-17220 GCA_035939985.1 Candidatus Dormiibacterota bacterium | reverse complement strand
CCACCGACAGCCAGACCGCCGCTTATTTCCGAGTCTGATCGATCTTCCCTCCCTGCTCACCGAGCCCGGCACCGTGCCGGGCTCCTCGCCTTACTGACCCACGCTCCGAGCCATCCCTGTTCTTTGCAAGGCCAGGCGGGTCGATCTGGCGGTCTCAACCGAATCGGGCGAATCGCCATGAATACCCAGCGAGTCGAAACGGCCAGACCACGATAGTGCCAAAGCCTGATGGCTTGCCGCATCTGGCGACAACACCGACCCTGCTTCCTCGCGCGGGATGAGAGATCCATCATCCCGGTAGCCGCGATCAACGAAGCCCTCACGGACAAACGCGACTCCAGCTTTGGCGGCGGCGGCCATCAAGGCCCGGTCGGGCAAACCCATTAAGCCCATGTTGAGCTCGAGGGCGATCGCCGCCATCCGTGCCGCGAGCTCCAGGTCAACCTGACAGCGGTGGTACAAAGCTCCGTGCGGTTTTATATACGAAGGCCGCAAGGTACCGGCGAAGACTCTGAGCTGAGAGCGCACGAGATTTTCGATCTCATCGGCAGACAACCCAAGCTCCCGGCGCCCGAATCCGGGACGGTCGGGATACCCGGGGTGGGCCCCGATCTCAATCCCGAGCTCAACGCATCGACGGGCAAGTGCCAGGGTCTCGGCGATTGAGCCGGCGTGAGCACCGCAGCAAATGTTGGCTCTATCGATGAAAGGAAGCAGGGCTTCGTCGTTGCCGGTCCCCTCACCGAGATCGCAGTTGATGTTCAGGGCAGGATCCGTTCCGAATGCTCGGTATCGCCGGCAAGCAATGCGAGGGCATGTTCTAGTACCGGCAGCACAGCACTTGCGGATTCGATTGAGCCTTTTTCACTACCGGGCAGGTTGATGATCAGGCAATTACCACTGACCCCCGCCACTCCCCGGGAGAGGATTGCTCGCAAGGTGCTGTCCGCCCCGATCCGGCGAATGTGTTCGGCAAGGCCCGGAACTTCATACTCAATCACCGTCGCCGTCGCCTGAGGTGTGACATCTCGGACGCCGAGGCCGGTGCCCCCGGTAGTCAGCACCAGCGCGTAGCCCTGGCGCTGGGCGATGGTGAGAGCGTCCCGGATCTGGATGACCACGTCCGGGACGACCTTGGGTCCGTCAACGGCGAATCCCGCCGCACTCAGAAGGGAGACCAATGCCGGTCCGCTCCGATCCTCCCGGGTTCCAGCCGAGACGCCATCGCTGACAGTGATGACCAACGCCCGGGAGGGCCGACTCAGCGGTGCCACTCTCCGCTACGTCCGCCCGACTTCTCGATCAGCCGCACGTATTCGAGCTCAACCCCCCGCTCGATGCCTTTAACCATGTCGATCAGGGTCAAACCAGCAACGGCCGCACCAGTCAGAGCTTCCATCTCAATTCCAGTTCGAGCGGTCACGCGGGCCGAGCAGGTGATCTGAATTCCTTCATCCTGAAAATCGAACTCCACCTCGACACTTTCGATCGGCAGGGGGTGGCACAAGGGAATCAAGGACGAGGTTCGCTTGGCGGCCATGATCCCGGCGATGCGGGCGGTGGCAAGGGCGTCTCCCTTGGCAAGGGTCGAATCACGTACCGCCATCCGGGTGGGCTCGGACATTCTCACCAGGCATTGTGCTCGGGCCAGCCGTTGGGTCACCGGCTTCTCGCCCACGTCCACCATATGGGCGGCTCCGCTCTCGTCAAGAT
This sequence comes from Candidatus Dormiibacterota bacterium, assembly GCA_035939985.1. Taxonomy (GTDB): domain Bacteria; phylum Chloroflexota; class Dormibacteria; order Dormibacterales; family Dormibacteraceae; genus DASZFH01. The sequence continues at coordinate 15,507 of DASZFH010000270.1, read as the reverse complement.
GGGTCAGCCTCGGATGATCGCTCACTGAGATCATTATCGGGCTGTGCAATCAACTTCAGTAAAAGCGGTTCTCTTTGATTACGGGCTGACTCTCGTCACCTTCACCTTCCCCCGGCGCGAACTCCTGGGCGTTTTGGACGCATTCCGGCCGGCCATTGGGCAGGCCACCGCAGTGGCCGTGCCTGCGGCCGAGATTCTGATGGCCTCCGTCCTGGAGCCGCTGGAAGCTGCTCTCGCAAGCAGCGAAAATCGAGAGGTCGATTACCTTTCGGTCTATAGGGAAGCATGGCGATCGGTCGAGCTTGATCTGCCTTCCGACCTGCTCTACCGAATTCTCGATGCTGAGCAGGCCTGTTGGGATCAGGCGGTCCAACTGATGCCCGGAGCGATTGCAACCCTGGACATGCTCGGGGAACGAGGTATTACGGCGGCGGTTGTGTCCAACGCGCCGTTTCCCCCGGAGATGATGGCTCGACAACTGGCGGGCAACGGTGTCGGCCGCCGTTTGGCAACCGCGATCTTTTCTTCAGCAATCGGTTGGCGCAAACCTGCTCCGGCAATTTATCAAGCCGCCCTGGATCAGTTGGGCTGCGCTGCCGAAGAGGTCCTCTTCGTCGGGGATCGTCTGGTCGAGGACTATTTGGCTCCCCGTGAACTGGGAATGAGATCCGTCCTCTTCACGCCGCCGGGAGCTCAGCGGGCCCCAAGCGGAGTTGACTCGATCGGTCGCTTGGGTGACATTGAGTTGTGGCTATGACGGGTTCCGGGAGGCGCCGGCCGAGCTGGATCTGGCTGTTCTTTTGGGGTCGCAAGCGGGGCGGATTTCCCTGGTTGATGGTGGTGGTGGTTCTACTCCCGATCGGGCTTGCGATCTCTTATTCCATGCCCGGCGGAGTTGGCGGCACCAGATGGGTCGGAATTGCTTTTACGGCGGTCGTAGTCCTGGTGACGATCACGGCTCTGGGAGCTGGGTTGTGGGCCCTGTTTCAGTCCCGTTCCCGCCGGCGATGAGCTGGGGTGGAACGGCTCTGGGCGGCTCGGCCCGCGATCAAGACCGCGGCGGCCGCCGCTCCGATCCCATTATCGATGTTGACCACGGTCAGGCCGGTGGCGCAGGACTGGAGCATGGTCAGCAGCGCCGCCTCCCCATTGCCTCCCATTCCATAACCGGTAGATATGGGAAGCCCGATCACTGGTAGGTCAACCAGCCCCGCGACAATCCCAGGCAGCACGCCATCCATACCCGCGGCGACCACGATCACATCCGCGTTCCAGCTCAGAATCTCGGCCAGCGGCCCCATCAGCCGGTGCAGTCCGGCGACACCCAGGTCGCACTCCAGCCGGACCTCGAACCCACATGCCTCCCCAACCATGACGACCTCTTCAGCCGCGGGTACGTCCGACGTCCCGGCAGTCAGCACCGCGATCTTGCCCTGCCGCGGGGGAACCACAAATCCGGGCCGGCTCACCCTGACGCAGGTGGAGTAACGATGGATCTCAAGGGGGGCGCAGGCCGATTCCACGGCTGCCCAGTGTTGGGGCGTAAGCCGGCTCGCCAAACCCTGGCTCTGCTCAGCGACCATGGCGATCAACAGTTGAGCGGTGTCATCCGGGGTCTTGCCCGCGGCCAGAATCACCTCGGGTAGACCTCGTCGGCTGGTACGTCCAAGGTCAAGCCGTGCCTTGCCCCCCAACTCAAGTAGCTGGCGCCGGGCCAGTTCATTCTCCGCCTCCTCGACGGTCAATTCTCCGGCCAGAAGCCGACGTAGGGTTTCTCTCATTTCGTCGACACCCAGACTTCGCGCCGCCTCGGCCCGTCGAATTCACATAGATAAACCGCTTGCCAGCGCCCCAAGCGCAGCCTGCCATCGCGCACCGGCAGGGACTGCGACGCGCCCACCATGATGGCCTTGATGTGGGAGTCTGAGTTCCCTTCTGCGTGAGCGAAACCCGGATCCTTGGGGGCGAGTTTGGTCAGCTGTAGAAGGACATCACGCTGGACGTCGGGGTCGTAGCCCTCGTTCACCGCAACGCCGCATGTGGTGTGGGGAACGTAGACCAGGCAGGTGCCGCTGACGACACCGCTGACCGCCACCGCCGCCTGAACCTGTTCAGTGATGTCGACCATTTGCTGCCGCGCAGAGGTCGTGACCATGAGGTCTCGATCGGAGGGCTCGCTGGTCACCAACCCGATTCTAGGAGGGTCGCCCAAATTTCCTGTCCCCACGTCTTTGGAGGCGGTTGAAAAAGGGTGACCCCCACCTCCTAAAATTTGCCCGGGATGAGGGTGGGGAGCACCGAAACATTGATGGCCCGATTGAGGAGCGAGGCGAGTTCCTGTTACTCGTGGTCGAATGGTCCCAGCACTCGTTACTCAGACCATAGCCACGGCTACGAGAAGGTCCTTTATTGCGTCGACGGGTCGATTACGTTCAGACTTGGCGAGCGGGACCTGCGCCTCCAAAGTGGAGACCGGTTGGTGATTCCCGCGGGCACTGTCCACTCCGCATTGGTTGGCCCGGTCGGAGTCACCTGCATCGAGGGCCAGAGGTGATTAGCGTTCGCTAACATAGCTGACGATGAGCATCATCGAGTTCATCCGCGACCGTGCCCGCTACTACAACTGCCCGGTATGCGGAAAAGGCCTCAAGGGCTGCGAAGTGCGCATGCTCAAACACGTCAACGACCGCTTCACGGTCCAAGTGATGTGCCCGGCTTGCCAGGTCACTTTCATCATGATCCTGGTTATGCAAGGAACCGCTTTGGAGATGACGCCAGAGCTGCAACTCGAAATTGAAATCGAAGCCGACGACCTTCAACTGCGTCATTCCGGCATGGGCATGGAAGAGGCCGAGGCGGAGACCGAGGAAGCGTGGCGCGAACCGATCGAGCCTGACGAAGTCCTCGACCTGCATCTCCTCCTGAAGAACTTCACTGGACCCTTAACCGATCTAGTCAAGCAGCGCGAACGGCTCTGATGCCTGGCCGTCCCCCCGTTGGGGGTGGGATTGGTGGAGCCCATCATGCCAATCCCGATCCTCATTCGCCCCAGCGCCCGCACGTTCCGCGTCCAACCCTGTCGGTGAAGGTGTCAGCCTGAGCCGGATCTACCTCGACCACGCCGGTGGGACACCGATCCTGGCTGAGGTGGTGGCCGCTCTAGGGACTCTTGCGTTCGGCAATCCGTCCAGCGCTCACCGGGAAGGCCGAGCCGCCCGGGAGGCGCTGGATCAGGCGCGGGATATGACAGCCTCGACTCTGGGCGTCAATCGTTCAGAAATCGTCTTCTGCGCATCTGGGACCGAAGCCGTCAACCTGGCCCTGCTCGGGGCTGGTCGCAAATTGCCCCTCTGGAATCGGATCGTTACCTGGGCGGCCGAACATCATTGCGTAATCGGAGCTGTCCGCCAGTTGGAGTTGGAGGGCCATCCAATCAGCATCCTCCCGGTCGATGAGTTGGCTCGTGCTCGCCCAGCCGAAATTCCCGGTGATACGGGCATGGTTTCGATCAGCCTGGCCAACAACGAAAACGGGACGCTCCAACCGGTGGCAGAGGTCGTCGAACAGGCTCGCCGTCTGGGAGCGCTGATTCATATCGATGCCTGTCAGGGGCCCCAGTGGCTCGACCCGGACGTGACGCGCGCCGATCTGGCCTCCTTCTCCGGCCACAAGATTGGGGCAGGATGCGGCGGTCTTCTGTGGGCTCGCGAAGACATCCGGCTCCTGCCCCTCCAATTCGGCGGTCCTCAGGAATGGGGGCGCCGGGCGGGGTGGGAGGATGTTCGGGGGGCTGTCGCGATCGCCACCGCCCTGAACGTGATTGCGGCCCGGCGCGGGGATGAATCGCGCCGGGCCCGTGACCTGGCGTCGGCGTTGCGGGAATCCCTGTCCAAGCTTGGAGCAACCCCAACTGGCGGGCCTCAGAGCTTGCCGAACTATGCCTCGGCTGCTTTTAGCCAGGTTCGCGGCGAGGACCTTCTCCTCGCGCTCGATCTGGAGGGAGTCGCGGCTTCCAGTGGGTCGGCGTGCGCCAGTGGTTCGCTGGACCCATCCCACGTGCTGTTGGCCATGGGCCTCTCCCTGGAACAAAGTCTCGGCAGTCTGCGTTTGACGACCGGATATCGGACCACGTCCGAAGAGGTGGATGCGGCCTGCGCGATTTTGGATCGAGTCCTTCGCCGCTTGCTGGCGGTTCAGACTCGGGCGTGATCGCGGCTCCCAAATCCCCAATCAAATTCGTGCAGATTTCGAATCCTGATCGCGATAATCGCGGCAGATGACAATCGCGTCCGGGACTCGCCTCGGTCCCTATGAGATCAAGGAATCGATCGGTCGAGGCGCGATGGGCATCGTCTATCGCGGCTACCACGACGCGCTGGCGAGGACAGTTGCCGTCAAGGTTCTTCAGGCCTATACCCCCGATTCCGAATCGCCAGCGCGGTTTCGTCAGGAGGCTCAGGCCATCGCCCAGCTCAAGCATCCGAGCATCCTTCAGGTCTTCGATTACGGGGAGCACGATGGGACGCCCTACATGGTGGTCGAGTATTTGCCAGGCGGGTCGCTGGCTGACGTGTACCGCGGTGGTCCATTGAGTCGAGAGCAGTTCGCTCAGGTGTTTAAGCCGCTGGCGGCGGCGCTCGACTACGCGCATACGCAGGGGATCATTCACCGCGACGTCAAGCCTGCCAATGTCCTAATCCAGAGTGACGGGACCCCCGTGTTGGCAGATTTCGGTCTGGTCAAGCTGCTCCAGAATTCGGGGTTTAGCACCATGACCGGGATGGCAACAGGCACCCCTGCCTATATGGCGCCAGAGCAGGCTGTCGGCAAGGGCGTGGGCCCTGCCGCGGACATCTATGCCCTCGCGGCCATGGCTTACCAAGGCCTCGCCGGGGTCCCACCCTTCACTGCTGATGGGTTGGTCGAACTGCTCTATGCGCACGTTCACAACGAGCCTGTTCCCCTCGGGAATATCAGGCCCGACCTGGGTCCAGCGGTATCGGTCGCGGTGGCTCGCGGATTGGCCAAAAGCCCGGTTGATCGTTGGGGGAGTTGCGTAGAGATGATTGACGCGGTCGTCCGTGGTCTCGCCGCTGCGCCCATGCCGGTTGCAACCCCAGCCGCCGCGCAGGTGGATGTGGCCCCACAAAATAGGTCAGCTTCGCCCGCGACCACGGTCATGGAAAGTTCCCGCAATCGAGATCCGCAACCTCAGGGCGAAGTCAGCGCGGTGGAGGAATTGGTGTCCAGCCACCGAAAGGGCCGGCGCTGGCTGTTGGCGATCGCTGCCTCGGCTCTGGTTTTGCTGCTCGCACTCGGAATCGTCTATCAGATTCGGCAAGGCCAGAACGGACTCCCGGCCGGAGCTGCCCTCCAGGTCTCGCCGGCTAGCCCGTTGCCGGGGGAGGAGATTGTCATCACAGGCCAGAACCTTCCCCCCAATCAACTTATCTCGGTTCAATTCGCAACCAGGCGAATCGCGACTCAGACTGACGCCAGCGGCAATTTTCAGGTGGCGGAAACCCTGGCAGCCCGATTCCCTTTGGGGTCCTATGCGGTCCGAGTTTGTTGGCGAGCCAGCTGTCCGCTGGCCACCAGGATGACGGTCGTCTAGCTCATCCAGCGGGCGGCGTCGGGGGCGTGGTACGTGACGATCATCTCTGCTCCGGCTCGTTTGATCGAGGTCAGAACTTCCAAAACCAGTTGCCTCTCCTCGCCCCAGCCCTGGGCAGCGGCCAGCTTGACCATCGCATATTCGCCGCTGACGTTGAACGCCGCCAACGGCACCTCGAAACGGTCCCGCGCCGCGCGGACGATGTCCAGGTAGGCCAGGGCAGGCTTGACCATCAGAATATCGGCCCCCTCATCCAGATCACGTTCCAGTTCCACCATGGCTTCGCGAGCATTGGCCGGATCCATTTGATATCCCCTCCGGTCTCCCATCTGGGGGGCGGACCCGGCCGCGTCCCGGAACGGGCCGTAGAAGGCGGAGGCATATTTGGCGCCGTAGGCGAGGATCGGAATGTGTCCGTGACCGGTCTCATCGAGAGCCGAACGTATGGCTTCGACCTGCCCGTCCATCATTCCTGAGGGGGCGATGACATCGGCGCCGGCCTCCGCCTGGGCAACCGCGATGCGTTGATAGACATCAAGGGTGGCGTCGTTATCCACCTCAGAGCCACTGATGACTCCGCAGTGGCCATGGTCTGTGTACTCGCATAGGCATAGGTCCGCTATGACCAGAAGTCGGTCAGCATGGGCATCCTTGAGGGCCCGAATGCCTCGCTGGGAGATTCCGTCCGATGACCACGCCCCAGAGCCCCGGGGGTCCTTCTGGGTGGGGATTCCGAAAACCATGACCGCCGGTACCCCCAGCTGGACCATCTCGGCACCCTTGGCGACCAAGGTCGCCAGATCGAATTGGGCCTGGCCGGGCATGGAGGGGATTTCCCGGGGGTCGGACAATCCCTCCGACACAAACATTGGGTAGACAAGGCCACTGGCCGAGAGTTTGGTCTCGGCCACCAGGGCTCGAAAGGGCGCTGTCCGACGGGTGCGCCGACCTCTGCCGATCGGAAGTGCCGGGTTCCGCGGGGCTTCCTCCTGCTCGAACATGCCAAATCATGATGGCAGGCCGGGAGGAGCACTGGAGCACCAGCGTCACCAAAATCGAGCCGCCTGTTTTAGAACACCTCTGCTAAAAGCAGTTCGTCAAGGGTTTCTCGGCGCCGAATAAGGCGGGCCTTCTTGTCTTTGACCATGACCACGGCAGGGCGGGGCATGCCGTTGTAGTTGCTGGCCATGGAGAGGCAATAGGCTCCGGCTGCCGGGACGCAGATCAGATCTCCGGAGGCCAGATCGGGCATATCGATGTCTGAGATCAGAATGTCGGTCGATTCACAGTATTTCCCAGCGATGGTGACCGTGCCGGTGGTCGGGGCATCGGGTGCGCTGGCCATGAAGGCCTCATAGCGCGCGCCATAGAGCTTGGGGCGGATGTTGTCTCCCATTCCACCGTCGACCGCCACATAGCGGCGGACACCGGGAATGTCTTTGATTGATCCCACACGGTACAGAGCCACACCCGCCGGTCCGGCCACCGACCGGCCCGGCTCGATGACCAGGCTGGGCACATTCAACCGGCGCTGGGCACAGCCCTGCTCAAGAGCGCCCCGAATTGTTTCCACGAACTCCCGCGGGGTTGGGGGGTCGTCAGCACGGGTATAGGCGATGCCCAGGCCTCCCCCGGCGCCCAAAATCTTGGGCTCAAACCCGATCTCTCCTTGAAGTTGGACCAGGAAATCCAGCATCACTTTCATCGCCGCCGGATAGGCGCTCAAATTGAAGATCTGCGAGCCGACGTGCGAGTGAAGGCCGACCAGTTCCAGGCTGGGATGGTTGTGGGCCGTTCGGACCGCCGCTAGGGCCGCACCATTTTCAATAGAGAATCCGAACTTAGAATCCAATTGGCCGGTGGAGATGAAGTCATGAGTGTCGGGCTTTATGCCGGGAGAGATTCTCAGCATGGCTTTCATCCGCTTCCCGGCTGGCACCACCCGCCGCAGCAGATCGAATTCGTAGCCGCCATCGATCACCAGAGTGGATCCGGCTCGGAAGGCCATGTCCAGTTCCTCGGCGCTCTTGTTGTTGCCTAGAAAGAAGATCCGGTCGGCGGGAAAGCCAGACTTCAGGGCAAGATGGAGCTCGCCGGCCGAGACCACATCCAGACCCATCTTTTCTTCGGCCAAGACCTGGAGAAATTGGGGGCTGGCGAAAGCCTTGGCAGAGTAAAGGACCTGGCCGGCTTCTCCCATGGCTCGGACAAATTCCGAAGCCCGCTGTCTGACGGTCGCCTCGTCGTAGACGTAGAGGGGGGTGCCATGCTCGGCGGCGAGGTCGATTAGGTCGCATCCGCCGATTTCCATATGGCCGCGCTCGTTTATCCGGTAGGTGATGGGCAGCAACACTCGCTAGTTCAGCCTTGGGTCAGTTTGAGCTTCCGCACCCGCAGCTGCCCCCGCAGCAACCGCCGCCGCCGAGATTTCCTGACCCGATTAACTTTTGTGTACCGGAATGTGCAAAGCTGGAGACAATCACACGAACCTGCTTAGATTTACATGTGGGACAGGCTTGCCCCTCCCGCTCGGCATAGCCGGTCAGCAGCTCAAACGATCCAGAACAGGCCTCGCACCGATATTCATACAGCGGCATCTATATAACGGAAGTCTACTAATGCAAACATTCCAGCCTCAGCTCGACGAACTAACGGACCTGATTTCTTCCTGGCACGGACTCACCTCGGATACGGACCCTGCCCTGGCAACCGACTGCCTGCCCTTGCTTGACCTGCTGGGCGACGCCCACAAACTGGTCGATGTGGGTTCGGGGACGGGCATGCCCGGGTTGGTCCTCAAAATTGCTCGCCCCGATCTGGCCGTGACCTTGATCGAAGCTTCCCAGCGCAAGGCCGCGTTCCTGGTCCATGCATCGTCCAAGCTTCATCTTGAGAGCGTCGAGGTGATCCGCTTGCGAGCCGAGGAGGCGGGCCGTCATGGTCGGCTGCGGGAGAGCTTCGATGTCGCGGTGGCCCGAGCACTGGCCGAAATGTACGTGCTGGCCGAGCTCTGCCTTCCCCTGGTCAGGATCGGCGGTCGCCTGCTGGCTATGAAGACGGACGTCGAACGTGAGCTTGCCGTCGCTGAGAAAATCATCGATCGGCTGGGCGGACGGGTGGTTGAGGTCCGTCCGGCGCCGACCCAAGCTCGCGAGAACGGCCAGATCGTGGTCATCGAAAAGGTTGAGCCGACTCCACCGGAGTTCCCGCGTCGCCCCGGGGTGCCCTCTCACCGCCCCATGTTCGTCTAGAGGCCGGGCCGAGAAGGAGCGTCTGGCGCCGCCGCGGACCTGACCCTTGGTGGTGCCCGATTTTGATGACCTCTCGCCGCCTGGCTTCCGGGCTCGGATTGACAGTTGTGCTGGTGGCGCTGATGGCGGCTGCCTGGTTTCACGATCGGCAGACCGGTATCGACTTCCACACCTACGAGGCTGCCAGCGTCGTGGGTTTGAAGACTGGCTGGCAGCACATTTACGACCAGGGGGCAGTCGCTTTGGAGCAGGTGAAGTTGGTTCCGGGCCAGCGATCTCAACCTTTTCTCAGTCCGCCCACCGTTGCCTGGCTGACGGCGCCTTTGACTCCCCTTCCCTACCCTTGGGCCGTCGACCTCTGGGAGGCAGTGACCCTGGCCGGGTTTGGTCTCGCCCTCTTCTGGGCGTCGGGAGCGGGTGGCCTCTCGCGGTGGGTGATCGCCGGTGCCGCCCTGGCACCGTGGTGGGTTTCGCATGCGGTCCTGCTGGGCCAGGTGGTGCCGGTGGTTGCGGCCGGGGTCGTCGTTGCCTGGCGGCTGGCCCGCGAGCGCCGGGATCTGGCGGCAGGATTTGCTCTTGCGGTCATCGCCTTGAAACCCAACACCGCCATCCTGGTCCCGTTTGTGCTCCTGGTCGCCGGACGTTACCGCATTTTTCTGGCGCTGTTGGCGGCTGGCGCCGTAATCCTTGTCGCCGCACTCATCACCATGGGAATGGGCGGAGTCTGGGCGTACGTGAGCCAGCTAACCGGCCCGCTACCGAGCGGGGCCAACACCCTCACACTCCACGGCGCGCTTGGCGTGAGGGGAGGTTTGGAGGCAGGGCTTCGGGGGTTGATCGTGGTCGCCAGTCTGTTCGTTGGCTTTCGGCTGCGGGAATCACCCGGTATGGCTATTGCCGTGGGTACGCTCGCCTCACTGCTGGTGGTGCCTTACATACACGGCTCGGATCTGTGTCTGTTGAGTGTGGTCGGCCTGATCTTGTGGGAGGACTGCCGCCAGCGGCCCTGGCGGGTCACCTTGTTTGCTCTGTGGTTGGCCGCGGCCCAGTTCCTCCCCATCGTCGGTCGAGGCCCGGGTCTCAGCCGATGGCCGCTGGTCGAGCTGGCCTTGGTGACCGCTTTGTTCCTGACCGCCTGGTTGAGGCCCGCCTCGCGCAAATACGGCCAGGTCTGAGCGGTGCAAGAAGTACGCCGGCCGGATCCTGAACCTCAGGACCCCGCGATAACCGTCCACTCCTGGCTTCCAGGCAGGTCGAGGTAAGGGCATCCTTCGAGGGTGGCGCGCAGGGTCAGGCTCATATCATCGGGTGCGATCCAGAGCAGGTCGCCCGAGGTGATCCAGGGGCCCAGGTCGAAATCGATCTCCTGCTCCTCCTCGACCAGGCGATCCCAGGAGTTCCAACTTTCGTCTGACTCATAGGCGTAATAATTCGCGCCCCAATGGTTGAAGCGAGCCAGCAACGGAGGGACCGGATCGGCGTAGTAAACGATGGAGTAACCAGTGTGGGCTCCGACCCGGATCGTTGAGATGACAGCTTTTACATCGGGATGGAGGAGCATTCGAGGTACGACGAACGGTGCTTGCGGTCCCGGCCGACGTGGAAAGGGGGCAGGCTCCACAGGGCCACCAAAGGCCAGAGCGCCTGTGAGCGAAAAAAACGTTGATCCAGGGGATTCATTGACGGGCCGGATGGGCTGGTTGTAGTCCCACCAAAGGCCGTCCAGCCCCTGATCGTCTAGGGAGTGGGCGGTCTTTCGGCCGGTGAACGGGCTCCGGGAAAGCTCCGGGTGGGGTAGTCCCTTCTCGTACTCCTGCTGAATTTCGCTCCGTCGGGCCACGATCGAATTGTCTGTTGGCCCCTGGGCGAGGGTCCGGTATTCGTCCAGCAGCGCCTGGCGCCGCTCTGGCTTCCAGCTCACAGGCTGACCGGGCCTTGCTGGTCAGGAGGTATCGAGGAATCTGAAGGTGGCGTCGCCGCCGCGCCGGGGTCGGTGCTGGAGGAGGTCGGATCGGCCGAGGTTCCAGGGTCGGTGCTCGGCGGAGCCGTGATGTCGCCCGTGGATGGAGCCCCAGCCGCCGGGTCGCTTGAAGAATCCAAGCCCGTGCTGGCTGGGTCGGTTGGCTGGCCTCCGCCTCCGCCAGATCCGGGTGGGTGACCGGGCGCTGGTGGGGAGAGCGTCGGGTGAGTCTGGCCCGGCTGAAACTGAATCACGCCGTTATTGTTTGCCGATTGCTGCAGGTTGGCGCTGGCGGCCTGGGCTCCACAGGAGAAATGGGAGCCATCCTCCCCGCCCACCAACGGTGGGATGGGTTGCCAGTTGCTTGCGGGCGGCGTTGGCTGGAGGTTGGCGCGGGGATCATTGGCAAGGCTTCGGAGCAAATTTGCCTGCTGCAATCGTTCGGCCGCGGCCTGAGCGGGGCTGGCCATCTTGAAATTGGTCGGCTGATTGCTCACGGCCCGCTGGTTGGGAAGGATCGTTCCCAGCTGGCGGGCCCCGTCCTGGGTCGCGACCGCCCAGGCCTGCAGCTGTGATTGGTGAAACATTCGATCTTGCATCAGGCCCGCCGGCAGTAACGGCTGGGGGATCGCAGCTTGCTCAGCGAGGTTCGGGCGCTGGATCTGAAGGGTCAGGCGATGTTGATTGACCGCGTTCTGGAACGCCAGGGCCTGATCCTGGGTCATTCCCATCGCGGCCAGTTTCTCCGGAGTGTCGATGGGAGTGCCTTCGGGGGTTGGCCGCATTTCGCGAGCCAGCATCCGCGTTGCATCGCTGATGAGCGGGGTCGCCGCCGGCGGAGGCGGGACGTTGCCGATCTTCGAGAGCAGCTCGGCCCGGAACATGTCCGATCCCATAAATCCGGTCCGAGGCACCTCGACTGCCGGGGGGACAGATGGGGCACCCTCAACCGGGTGGGAGCTCATTATCTCCTGAGCAAGGTTCTCAACTGGGGGCCGCTCCCCGCTGGCTTGGAAGATCTCAGCCGGGCGAGCATTGTCCGCGATAGGTGCCGCCGGCTCCACCTTGGGAGGAACGTCGGATGGTGGTGGGCCCTCAGAGGCTCTCTGCGCGGCCTCCAGGCGCTCGATTTGGAGTCGCTCTCGCTCCTGATCGCTGAGCGGCATGTTCTCAGACAACGCCGTATTGCATCCAGGTGAATGTCCTTCGACCGGGGAGGTCGATGAAGGGGCAACCCTTCACTGATTTCTGCAGTACCGCCTCGCGATCTCCCGGCTCGATCCAGAGCAGCTTGCCTTGTTCGATCCAGGGAGCCAAATCGAAGTCGAGTTCCTGCTCATCTTCGGGTGCCTTGTTCCAGAGTCTGTCGCCGTTGTCATCCAGGTGGTACATCGGCCTTCCCCAGGTGTTGAAGCGGAGTCCGGTCGGGATTGGGTCGGCAAAATAAAAGATTGGGTAGCCGTCGTGGGCCCCGATCTTAATGTGGGAAACCACCGCAAAAACGCCTTCCTTGACTAACATCCGGGGCACAACAAACGGTGCCTCAGGCCCGGGAACCACGAGAAAGGTCGCCTTCTCCAGATCCTTGGCCAGGTGTACCGCCCCCGTCAGCGCAAGGTATGTCGGCGGCAATGACTCCTCCGGACGGAGCGCTGACTCGTAATGCCACCAGAGCCCGTCGAGGCCGAAGGTGTCGATGGAGTGAACCACCTCCGCGTTGGTGATCGGACAGCGTGAGAGCGTTGGTCGTGGCAAGCCCTCGGTGTAACGCCGCAACAACCCGATCAGCTGGTCACCTTCCTGGTTGGGCAGGCGCTCCAGGGTCGCGATCTCCGCCAGCAGCTGGTCGCGCTCCTCCTTGGTGAAACCCGTTAGGGTGCTAGCGCTCATTGCTTGGTCTTGACCAGGGACAGGCCATTTTTGTTGGCCAGCACATAACCGTCTCTGTTGATGCCGGCGATGGTGGAGTTCTTCTTGAGCAGGTCCTGCAGGTAATGCGGGTCGGTTGCTCCCCCGGGGTAGTTCTCCGGCAGAACCTGCCACTGGAATGTGTTTCCCTCCCCGGCGATCACCCCGGCGCTGTTGGTGTAAATCAGGCGTTGCTGAACGTCGGGAGGCAGATAACGCGGGTCGCCGGGGGCGATGGCGGGGTTTTGCCCCCAGGTGACCGTGTCCATGTCGGCTCGGAATGGTTGGCCGGTGGCGGCATCAACGTATTTCCAACCCATGACGCTCTGTCCCGTGGCCGGGTCAATGCCCGTGATCGGCTCACGGGCCAGCTTGAACGGCACCAGCTGGCCGTCAGAGTTGACCATGGTCCCTCCGTCGGTCATCAAATGCTGGGCTTCAGTCTCCAGGGTGGCGTTGGCCTTGATCCGGAAGACAGCCTTGTCGTAGCTGGGATCGGCTGGGTTGAGGGATTGGATCTGAGCATCCATCTTGGCCTGGATATAGCCTGGGTCGTTCGCCGGAGGCAGCTGGGCCTGCAGTTCGGGCTTGATGGGAACGTCGTACTGCACGATATCGCCGGCCTTGGTGTTGTCGAATTGGTAGCGGGCCAGCTCGTCCGGGGTCAGGCTCTTGGCACCAATGTCGTTGGGCTTGTAGATGTCGCCCGCGATGCGAGCGTCCGTCGAGTACTGATCGCCGATCTTCAAAGCCTGGTAGGTGTCGTACTGAAGGTTCTGGTATTTGAGGTTGGCGGCCACGTCTTTGCTGACGTTGTAGGCCTCAGCTTCGGCCGGGGTGATGGGGATACTGACCTGGGTCCCGGGGGCCGCGTTGTCGAGTGCGGTCTGCAGAGCGGCGTCGATCTCACTCCGGCTCCGAATCACATTGCCCAATGGGTCCAGGGCCGGCCCGGTATGGGCTGGCGCAGTGGCATCTACCGCCTGACCCGTTTCCAAAGCGGTGCGGGCCTCGCTGGTATCGGTCACAGCCTGCCCGGTCATCTCCAAGAATTGAGCGTTGGCCATCCCACCAACCTTGGCAAAGCCGACCCCCAGCGCCTCCTGGAGGAGAAGGTTGGCCGCGATCGTGTCGATGGCCTTGGCTACCCCGGTGGTATCGCCGGTGGTGGCAGCATGGTCGAGAGCCTTCATCGTCTGGTCGATCAGATTCATCCCCCCCGTCCCAACCGCGCCGGCGCTGGCCAGCATGTCCGATCCCACTTGAGATGGACTCATCAGATCCGATCCCATCTGGCTCCAGTCAACGTTTTGGAATGGTGCCGCGATCCTCTTCATCCAATCGCCCTGGGAGAGGTCCTGGCCCAGCGCGGCCGCCATCTCTGGAGAGAACAACACCTTGGCTGCGTCGGCCGCATCTGAGGCCATTCCCGAAACCACGCCGGGGGCCTGGGTGAAAAGGTCGACCAGAATTCCCGCGGCGAGCTGGCCGGCATCGACGTTGGTATTGCGATTGACGTAGCTGAAGGCCTGGTTGAACTGGTCCACGCCCTGCATGCCAGGGTATTTGGCGTGGAAGTCCTTGACCGCCTGCTTCATCATGTCGTTGCGCTGCTGCTCCGTCATCTGATCGAGGGGGATGGTTGGCTTATTGGCGTCGTCCATCACCTGGATCATGTGATCGGCCTGCTTCTCCAACCCCTGGACATCACTCTGAAGCTTGTCCAGCTTGGCACTGAGCGCGTACGCCTCGGCTTGACTGCCTGAGATTTTCCAGGCCATGAAATCATTCCAAGTTGAGCCCGGGTGGGCGTCCAACCAGGCTTTGACCGCGCCATGATAGGTGGTCGCAGCTTTGTCACAGGCCGGGCAATCACTCAGCTTGTCCGGCGGTGGCCAGGAGTTGGGTGCCTGCCCGAGCCCCATGCCCACGGCACCCCCAAGGCCTCCGGCGATTCCGCCGTTGGTGGCGTTGGAGAAGTCTCCATCCATCCCTGGGCAGTTGAAGTAATTGCCCCCGCATTCGGAGAAGCCGCCGTCGCTGGCGTGTGCGACCAATTCGTGTAGGGCGAACATCGCGGCCACCCCCGCCACCAACATGGTTGCCGCCGTCGAGACCGTGATCTGGCGCCGGCCGAGCATGTAGGCGAGGACTCCGGCGATAACCGCCAGGACCACATAGGTGGACGCTTGGGGGACACCAGTCCCGTAGCCATAGCCGTAACCCTGGTTCTGGTTATTGACGATTACTCCAACAGCCATCGCCGCCACCGCGCCCATCCCTCCGACCGCCATGGTGCCTTGCTTGAGGGGTCGGTGCCGGTCCGGGCGTATCTTGGTCACCGTGACGCGATAGGCGATCATGAGCACCCCCCGCAGGAGCGGTCGAAGGTAGCCAACGAACCCGACCAGGAAGCCGATCGCGAGCACCCCGGACAGCCAGGGCCCGACCAGGGCGGTTACAAGGAGTGCCCCTCCCATGCCCCAGAGAAAATGGGCGGCGGCAGCCTCGCGATCCTCTTCCCAGAACGCCTTGAGGTGGGCGGGGAAATTCCTGACCGCGGCATTGAAGCGCTCCTTGCCCATCGATTTGCGGAAGCCATAGAGGGCGAAGATGATGGCCGAGCCAGAGAAGGAGATCAGGCTTCCGATTTGAGTGTTCTGACCGCCGACCGACGGCCCTCCGATCGGGACCTTGCCCCAGCCGTTATAGACCACCGACATGATCACGAAGTTGTAGAGCCAGCCGATGACGAAGCCGGCAACCGCCGAGAT
>DASZFH010000269.1:0-4148 GCA_035939985.1 Candidatus Dormiibacterota bacterium | reverse complement strand
GGAGCGTGATCTCGACCTACTCCTACGACGCATATGGCAATGTGGTGTCGAGCAATATCGGGGTCGCCGACACCTCGATCCGCTACGACGGCCAACTCTGGGACTACCAGGACGGGCTGTACTACCTACGCGCTCGCTTCTACGACCCAGCCACCGCCCAGTTCATCTCGCGCGACCCGGCCGTGGCTTCAACGAGGGAGCCCTATGGGTATGTCGGGGACTCGCCGCTGAACGGATCGGACTCGTCGGGCCTGTTTGCGGTCGGCGCGCTCGCCTTCGGTGCCGGAGAGTTGGGCATCGGAGCGATCGAAGGGGCATTCGCGAGCGCATTACTGCCGGCCACAATCGTAGGTGGAGGCATCTGGCTGGGAGTTCGCCCCCATGATGCTGGTGGAGCCCTCGCCGATGATCCGGCAGCATACATGGCTGCTCATGGGGCAGCAATCCAGCAGGCCAAGCGTTCGAAGCAATCAGGTAAGGAGGCGGCAACTGACATTCCGTCCTGGGCTGATCAACCGACACCGGGAGAAGGGGGCAAGGACTATGCGGGTCGAAACTGCGACAGGCAGTTCGGAGCGGGAAATTATTCGACTGGGCCGGGGAGCGATTACAACAAGCTAAAGAAGTACGGTGATCGAAAGTATCGACCAGTACCCAACCCCTAGCCGGGCCAGGGTCAACGTGACCGAATCACGATCAAGACCGGATGAGAGGCCGACTCTAGGCCGATTTGATCTATCAGGAGGCTCGGTCACGCCCGTTGAGGCCTCGCCGGAAAATCTTGAGTCCCTGTCCAAGCACGATGGCCAGGCGCTGGACCTCCTCTGGAGACCAGTCTGGTGAGTCGTCAGTCCGAAGACCGGTGTGCCAGGCTGGGCCGCCGTAGTGGAATAGTCGATCGTAGGTTGCCTCAGTTTCCTCGTCCTGATCGTGCAGCGATTCACCGATGCTTTTGGCTGCGTCATTGAAGAAGTTCCAGGCGTTCAGGAAACCTCCCGGGTCGATATTGGCAGCTGTTGGTCGGGAGAGCCACAACGCGACCTCGTCCAGATCGGTCAGGCCGGACTCCTCATTTGGCTCTTCTAACAAGATGCCACGAGTCGCGAGGTGCGCCATCAATGAAACTAGCGAGCTAAAAGAGCGAAATCGTGACTCTGTCTGGTCAAAGCCGTCGTGATGGTCTGAGTAGTACAAGAGCCAACCAATCTTCCCGTCCAGGCGATAAGCAAACGGGTAGTACTTCCTACCGGAACTATCCCCTGCCATGTTACGACTCAGCCGGCGCGGGAAAGCCAATGATTGCTGCGAGCCACCTTTCGCCCGAGGAGGTTGCCTTCGACAAGAACCATGAGAATGTGCTTTTCGACAAGATCGAGGCGGGAGGTGGCTTCAACCCGAAGGCGTATCGCCTCGTCAAGTGCCCGCTCTTAGTCATCGACTGCGAGGGCATCGGTGGTGACGACGGCCCAGATGGTAGCAATTCGACCGAGGGCTCGAGTATGGGCTGAGATTTGCCGCCCTCGTAGCGCGGCATCTGGACGACGAAGTGCCGGGTCTACGCATCGCGGGGAGTCCATGGGAACCGGGGTGAAGGAGTCGGACACCGACTGGCTTGGCGCCGGCCTCGCCGCATGGACACGACACAGGTACCCATGCTCCAGATCTGGGACGGGGAACTGGCGTTGCATGTCACCAGGCTACCCCTCATGGTGAGTTAGAGTGGCATCGATGGCACCAGGGGCAGCGCCGACGTTGGCCAAAAACCGCGTCTGGGAGTTTCGACCATCTGGCTCCCCCTCACGACCGGGGAAGCGGCCCCATTTGGCCCCGGATTCGAATTGGGGAAGGGCTCCGTTTACGGCAAGGTCACGTCGGACCGAGCTTTTCTACCTACGCGCTCGCTACTACGACTCCACCACCGCTCAGTTCATCTCAAGAGACCCAATGGTCGCTTCGACCGGGGAGCCCTACGGGTACGCCGGAGATTCGCCTCTGGATGGAAGTGATCCAACGGGGTTATTTGGTTGGAGTGACATCACGAGGGCGGCCGGGAGTGTCTGGAATAACTATGGTGATGACGCTTTGACCGCCGTCGGGGCGGCTTGCAAGTATGACCACCCAGATTGTCTCCACCCCAAACACCAGCAAATAGCCAACATTCTGGGCAATCCGTACCTGCCACAGCCCAAATATGTGGGCGGGGCGGCAGCAGCCGGAATCCTGAGTCCGTTGCGAGGAGATCCTGGCTACGAACCAGGAGGTTGGCCCGGCAATGGAGTCAACGAACGGACCATCCCAAGCGGCAAGCTCGGAAGAGCTGGGAAGTACGGAGCAGCAGCGGTTTGCGCGGCAATTTTGCTCGGAGGTTATTTCGGCTGGGGGGGCGGGGGCGAAAACTCAAATCCCGACGATCCTGAGAACAAGGATAAGACCAGCGGTCGGACGCCGCCCAACATCACTCCGCGACCTTAGGAGTGAGAAAGATGGGTGTCGCGTTATTCGCCCGGGCCCAAAGTAGCCGGGACTTTCCTAGGGTGGCGATCGCCGCTCTTTTCCTCGGCTTCTTCATTCGAGCTTTCGGGGTCCGATGGGGCGTTCCATGGGCTCTCGTCTTATCGGCCATGTGGATCGGGACAGGGTTGGCCCTGCTGGTTCCGATTTCTTATCTCCTACGGCCCCCAAGGGCAGTTTGGATGTCGATACCTGCGGTTGCACTCCTAGTTGCCGCCGTCGTGTTTACCGCCCCCCACAATTCCCGATGGGTATACCAAGCTCTAACGATATCGTTGGTGCCGTTTGCTTTATCAACGTGGTGGCTCGCATCGCGAGTGAAATAGGGTCACAACGTCCGCCTACAACCGGCCAAGTGGGGTACTTCTACCTACGCGCTCGCTTTTACGACCCTGCCACTGCTCAGTTCGTTGCCAGGGACCCGGCCTTGGCCTCGACTAGGGAGCCCTATGCGTACGCCCAGGACGCCCCATTAGACGGAACTGATCCATCCGGCCTCTGGTGTAGCGGCCTGCAGGGCTCAGCTAGCGGCATTCTCGGAGACACGGCACTCGCGGGTGTCGCTGGAAATGCGAGCTTTGCCGTAGGGATATGCGGCAATGGGGACGTTTTTGGTTCGATAACTGGCGGAGGCCTCGCTAAGGCCGGCAAGCAGCAAGTGGGGTATCCAGGGTGTCCGAGGCACGCGGCTGCCGCCGGCGTCTATGGCGGGGCTGGATTAGGCACCATCGGGAGTGCGGACGCGTTGCAGGCAGCGGACTTGGGTGGTCCGTTTACCAGCAACTCTAGCGGCGTCGGGTATGGCGTCGGGGCGGACGTGAGTTACGCAACGGGGTCCAACCAAGGGAGGTCAATCAGCGAGGTTACAACGTCATTCGTAGGGCCAGCATATGGGGTCGGTGGTGCCCGGTACAACACCAATACGGGCGTCGCCAGCTTCAATGCCCCCCAACAATGGAATCGATTTAAGAACTGGGCGCGCCACCTGTGGTAGCCCCGGAGAAGTCACGTGGGTGACGTTGGGTCAGCTATCTTATTCGGCCTCATATTGCTTGTTGCGGTGGGCCTATTGCCTAGCCTCGTAATCCGATGGCGATGGAACCAGCGTGAGCGCCGACTGGGCCAGCCTGTGACTCCCCTCGGACGGTTGACAAAGCCGGACAAGGTCGCCGGCGCCGTCGCCGTGGGAGGTCTGCTTCTGATTGGCGTCGTGCTTCTCGCCGTCCGTGGGCTTCAGTTTCTGCAGACTCATCATTGAATAGAAGGGCGCTGGCACAAGCCCGCTCCGAGTCTGAGCTTTTCTACCTACGCGCTCGCTACTACGATCCTAGAACGGCGCAGTTCATCTCTCGGGACCCGGCGGTCAGCTCCACCAGAGAGCCCTATGCCTACGCCGGGGATACTCCGCTCGATGCCAGCGACCCATCCGGAATGTGCTGGCCGTCATGGGCTTGTGGCGCTGAAAATTGGGCAGGCGGACAGAAGGATCGATTGCATGGATTCGTTGCTGCGCATGCCAGCCAGATTGAAAACGTCGCGAATGTAGCTGATACGGTTTCGACCGTCGCGAGCTTCGCCGAGGTGGGGTGTGCTGGGGCTGCCCTGGCGGCCACCGCCGGAATCCTCACTATTCCAGC
>DASZFH010000268.1:0-1693 GCA_035939985.1 Candidatus Dormiibacterota bacterium | reverse complement strand
CCACAACCGCTACCTCCACGGCTGGGGGGTGGTGTGCGGCTGCGAGGTGAGGCCGGCTCCCACGGCCGCCAAGCCATTCCAGGTCGTCATCTGTCCGGGCTATGTCATCACCCCCGAAGGCGACGAGATCATGATCGGCTGCCCAGCCGTCTTCGACCTCGCCACCTGCATGGTCAAAAGCGATGATCCCTGCGCGTTTGCATCCCCCTGCCCGCCCGTCACATCCAATAATCCGATGCGTTCGCTCATCTACCTTGCCGTCTGTTACAAGGAGTGCGAGGTGAGGCCGGTCCGGGTTGCCCCGGGCGGCTGTTCATGTGACGATGCGCAGTGCGACTACTCCCGTATCCGTGATGCCTACGAATTCTCCTGCCTGGATCAGAAGCCGACCTATCCGACTGGGCCGACCTGTGACGAGCTCTGCCAGGGCGGGATTCTGCCTTGCCCACCCTGCCCCCAGGACAATTGCGTGGTTCTGGCCACCATCCGCCTGGAGACCCAGTTCGTCCCCAACCCCAATATCTCGGACGCCAATCTGGCCGCCCAGTACCTGGTGGGCTACAACTCTCCCATGCAGATCGACAACCTGACCGACCGCCGCCTCCTATACAGCACGGCCAACCTTCAGACCATGGCCCTTTGCAACTGTGCCCCAGGCACCCAGACCGTGACCCAGGTCGATACCCCGGTCATCAACGACCTCGGCACTGGCCCCACGCCGGGAACCGGAACTGGTAACACGGTCTGGGTCGAGGTGACGGTCGCGAACCCGGCTGGAGCCCAGATCTACTACACCATCGACGGCACTGACCCATCAGCAGGCGGCGCCACCTCGACTCTCTTCGGCGCCAACCACGACAACATTCCGATCGACACCAGCACCTTGCCCCTGACTCTGAAGGCGATCGGCGTGTTTCCCGGCTATCAGGACAGCGCCATCGCCAGCCAGGTCATCCCGGTGCCGTGATCATCCACCCGGCACACCGCCGCTGGGATCTGGCCACGCAACATCGTGCTTTTCTGGGCGGTCTGGGATTGCTTGATCGCGCACCGGCCCTCACATCGGATGTGCTGCTGGCTCTCCACGAGATGCTGCTGCCCCCAACCAATCCCCATCGGGGCCGGTTTCGGACCGGCCCCACCAAGGTGTGGTGGAATGGAGTCGGGAGGGAGAAGCCAGATCCGGCGACGGCCCTCGCTCTGACCCAGCAGACGTTGCAGCGGATCAATCTGGAGATCCGGGCCGGACTGAGCGGGGCGGTCGCCAAAAGCTCGGCGGCAAGAGCGCATTTGGACATCACCGATGCCCATCCGTTCGGGGACGGCAACGGGCGAGTCGCCCGTTCGGTTGCCGCCTGGATCCTGTGGCGTGGCGGCTATGCCCTGCTCATGGACCCCGGGCTGCACTGCCACCAGCGAAACGGAGAGTACTACCGAGCCGTGGCCTCCCACTGCGTCGATCCGCGCCCTTGGGAGAGGTTCTTCGACCAGTTGGTGGAGCGCTGTTTTCGTGAGGTTGCCGCCTGAGGGTGACCGTCTCGCCATCATCGATGCAGTTGCGTTGGGACCGTGCCACTGGGCATCGGGCTTTTCTGGGCGGATTGGGGATGCTCGATCGCCAGCCGCGACTAACCCTCGACGTGCTCCTTGCTCTTCATTCCATTCTTCTCCCCCCCAGCAACCCAACCCGAGG
>DASZFH010000267.1:0-13247 GCA_035939985.1 Candidatus Dormiibacterota bacterium | reverse complement strand
TCCAACGCCTGGCGCTGAAAAGGGTCCAGCGGCCAGGGCAAGGTGGCCTGGAATTGGTCGACGTAGCTGGTGGTCTGGATGCCCAGATAGTACAAGTCAGGTTTTAACCGAGATCCATCGATCGGCCCCATCCTTCAGAGCGCGGCGGGGATAGGACGGGGTAGGCTTTCAGCAGCGATGTTGGATCAGGCCCTGACGCTGGCGGCCTCGGGGCGCAAGCAGGCTGAGGAAGAGCTCTTCCACCTGATGAGAATGCCAACTGTGTCCTCCCTCACCCCACATCGCGCCGACTGCCGCGCGGCAGCCTCGTGGTTGGCCGAGCGCCTGCAGGGGTTGGGCATGGCGACAGAGCTCATCGACCAGCTACCCGATGGCTGTCCGATCGTGCTGGCGGAGTGGATGGGGCGCCCGGGCGCCCCCGTGCTGACCATCTATGGCCACTACGATGTTCAACCGCCGGACCCCCTGGCCCAGTGGAGAACACCCCCTTTCGAACCCACTGTCATCGATGGCTTCGTCTACGGACGAGGGGCCAGCGACGACAAGGGACAGCTGATGGCCAGCGTGATCGCCGCCGGTCACGCTTTCGCAGCTGGGGGCCCGCCGATCAACCTCCGCTTCCTGATTGAGGGGGAGGAGGAGATCACGGGCTTTTCCATCTGCGATTTCGTGCCCAAGAACCTCGATCGGCTCAAGACCGACTACCTCTTCATCGCTGACGGTGGCTTCGCCTCCCCGACCCTGCCCGTGATCACAACTGCCCTTCGTGGCCTGGTCTATGCCGAAATCGAGGTTATCGGAGCCGCCGCCGACCTCCATTCCGGAATTTTCGGCGGGGTGGCCCCCAACCCGCTCCAATCCCTGGCCCACATACTCGCCGCGATCAAGGATCGGGAGGGCCGGATCACGATTCCGGGCTTCTATGCGGATGTCCGCACCCCAGCTCCCTCGGAGTTGGAAGGTTGGCGCCGGCAGCCGTTGACGGAGGCTGAACTGCTTGCCAATGTCGGCTCCAAGGCCCTGGAGGGAGAGCCTGGGTTCGACCATTTCCAACGCCGCTGGGCGCGTCCCACTTTCGAGATTCACGGTATCGTGGGCGGCTTCGTCGACGAAGGCCAAAAGACCGTGATTCCGGCTCGAGCCAAGGCCAAGGTCAGCACTCGCCTAGTCCCTGATCAAGACCCGGCCAAGGTCTTCGAAGCACTCCGTGACTATGCGGTCAGCCTTGCAACTCCAGGAGTCGAGGTTCAGGTCACGCTGCTCTCCGAGGGACGCCCGATATTGATCGAAGTGGACCATCCTGGTGTTACCACTGCCATCGCAGCGTTTGAGTCAGCCTTCGGGATGACCCCGGCCCTGGTTAGAGAGGCGGCTTCGATCCCGGTCACAGCTGAATTACAGGCCCTCAACTCGAACATGGTGGTGAGCGGGTTCGGCCTTCCTGATGACGGGCTCCACAGTCCCAACGAGCGCTTCAGCCTTGATCATTTTCACCGGGGGACCGAAATGGTCCTCCACATGATGTGGAACCTGGCCGGCGCGGGATGAGCGCGATGTCCGAGGAACTACAGACCCTGGCCCGTGACCTGGTCGAGGTTGCCTATCTACGCGGCGACTTCGTGCTCCGTTCTGGTCGTCGCTCGAACGTCTATTTTGACAAATACCTCTTCGAGACTCAGCCCGCCATCCTGCGCCGGGTGGGTCGCGAACTGGCAGCTCTGGTTCCACCTGGAACCCAGCGGCTCGCCGCACCGGAACTGGGAGCCATTCTGCTCGGTGGCGCCGTCTCGATGGAAACTGGCCTCCCCCTCATCCTGGTGCGCAAGGAAGCCAAGGATTACGGCACGGCCAAGGTCTTCGAGGGGATTCTCGAGGCGGGTGAGCGAGTGACCCTGATCGAAGACGTGCTGACCACGGGCGGGGAGGCCGTCAGGGCAGCGCAAAGATTGCGAGAGGCGGGCGCGGAATTGATCGCCCTCATCGCCGTGCTCGACCGCGAAGAAGGAGCCGCCGAAGGGTTGGCGGCGGCCGGGATCCCCTACACCCCGCTCTTGCGACGCAGCCAGCTCCCCATTCCCCCCAGTTGATGGTCATTTCGGGTGGGACGGTCTACACCCCGGCCGGACCCAAACCTTTGGACGTGTATGTCACCGATGGCAAGATCGAGCGCCTCGAAGCCTGGGGCTCGGCGAGCGACGACCTCCGCGTGGACGCGACCGGCCTGCTCATACTGCCGGGGGCCATCGACGTCCATGTCCACAGTCGTGATCCCGGCTGGCCGGAAAAGGAAACCTTCGGGTCGTTGACTCAGGCCGCTGCCGCTGGCGGTGTCACCACGGTGGTTGACATGCCCAACACTCTTCCGGCGGTCGATAGCCCCGAGATCCTGCGCGCCAAGGTGGAGCGGGCGCAGAGCCAGGCGGTGGTGGATTTTGCGCTTTGGGGCCTGCTGCGAACAGGTTCAACCCAGGCGGCGATTGAAGGCCTGGCCCGGGCCGGAGCGATTGGGTTCAAGGCCTATCTCGGCTACGCCTGGCGCCACAGTACCCGCCAGGTTCTCTACACCATGGATCTGGACGACCCCGACCTGGAGGTTCCGCCCGGCTATCGCACCCTCGCCCGCCTGGCTCCAGTGGTGGCCTCCACCAAACTCCCCTTGGCCACCCACTGCGAGGACCCAGAGATTCTGATCGCGTCCTCCCAACCGATCTTGTCCTACCAGGATGTGCTGAGGGCTCGGCCCGCCATTGCCGAAGGCATCGCCGTGGCCAAGGTCGGAGCGCTGGCCGAAGCCCATGGCATGCACATCCACATCGCGCACCTCTCCAGCGCGGAAGGGCTGGCCGCCATCCGCCGACTGGCGGGGTCCGGATCCAATGTCACAGTCGAAACCTGCCCCCAATATTTATGGCTGTCGGATGAGGATGCGCCCAGGCTGGGCACCTTACTCAAGATGTACCCCCCGGTGAGGACCGCCGCCGACCGAGCGGCCCTTCGTGAGGGCCTGATGCGAGGTCAGATTGGAATGGTGGCCACTGACCATGCTCCCCATACGGACGCCGAGAAATTGGGGACTTCGCTGGCGGATGCCGCGCCCGGAAATCCAGGCGTACAGACCCTCCTGCTGACCTGTTTAGAGCTTGCTCGAGAGGCGGGTGACCTTCGCCTGGCCGTTCGATGGGTGAGCGAAAATCCGGCCAAGACGCTCGGCATCTTTCCCCGCAAAGGAGCCATCCAGATCGGATCGGATGCGGACTTGGTTTTGATCGACCCCAATTTGAGGACGGTAGCCGATCTCGCCTGGATGCGGTCCAAGCAGCGCCACACCCCCTTCGACGGCCGGGAGTTCGGCTTCCGAATCCAATCCGTGTACCTGCGCGGCGAGCCGGTGGGCCCGGTCCGGGGACAGTTCGTCACCCCCTGACGCCTAGCCTAGCCGCTAAACGGGTTGGCGGCGGAAAATCGGGTTGGTTTGGTACTCAGCGGCCAAGGTGGTGGCGGGGCCGTGGCCAGGATAGATCGCGGTGGCCGGAGGCAGGGTCAACAACTTGGTCCCAATGCTCATCATCTGCCGGCGGAGATCCGCCTCGGGGCCGGGTTTCCCGACCCCGCCAGGAATCAACGTATCGCCGGTGAAAAGGTGATTGCCGACCAATAGGCAGATGCTGCCCGGGGTATGCCCCGGGGTGTGGATCACCGAAGCCTTGAACTCGCCGAATTCCAGTTCGTCCCCGTCGGTAACGTACATGGTCGCCGAACGCAGGAACTGCTTGGCGTCGGCGATATGCATGGCAGTGGTCGCATCCGTTTTTTCTGCGACCGCGTCCTTGCCGGCAACGTGGCCCGGGTGTCCGTGAGAGATGACGACAAAGCGAACCTTGAGTCCGTTGAGCTGGTCGAGCATCTTCTCGCTGGGCGCACCTGGATCAACGACGATCGCTTCTTTGGTGGCCGCGCAGGCGACCACATATCCATTGACCTCATGCTCCTGCCGGACCTTGAGGATGTTTAGTTTCGACATTCAGGGATGATTGTCCTCAATGTTGCATAATGCCGCGATAGCCTTCGGGCTCCTCGTTCTGCTGATTTGTATATGGTGGACCTTTGATTATGCCCGCCGCCGACTGGGAAGCCGAGTCGGCAATCATCCTCCCCGTCCCGGAAGCTGAAGCCCTCGTCCAACCCATCCGGGCGGAGGGAGACGCTCTCACGGCCCTGGGCGTTCCAGCCCACATCACGATCCTCTATCCATTCGCTCCTCCCACCCAGATCTCACAGGATGATCTGGTCCGGCTCGCCAGGCTATTTTTTGAGCGAACCCCATTCCGATTCCAGCTTGCCAACGTCGCCAGCTTCCCAGACGCGGTCTACCTCACGGTCGAACCCCAAGAAGCCTTTCGCGAGCTGACCGCATTGGTGGTTGAGGCCTACCCACAGTACCTGCCCTACGGTGGTCGCCACCCGGACTCGACTCCACACCTAACCATCCACACCGCATCTTCAGAGGCGCTGACCACCGAACTCAAGTCCCGCTTTGAAGGCCACCTGCCCATCGAGGGCTACGCCAAAGAAGCCTGGCTGATGGAGAAACGCCCCGACGACCGCTGGGCATTCCGAGCCGCCTTCCCCTTCGGCAGCTAGGGACCGGCCAATCACCCCTTAAGAACACTTGTTCGAAAAGGTGAGCGGCGTTATGCTGGCACCCTTGGCCGACACCACTCACTCCTCCGTGATCGACGCCACCGGCATCGATGGCCCCCTGCGCATCCTGGCGGGGCCCGGGACCGGGAAGACGGCCGCACTGGTATCCCTTTACTGCGATCTGGTCGGACAGGGCCTGGCGGCGCGTTCGGAAATCCTGGTTCTGACCTTCTCCACCACCGCCGCCGAAGAGATTTCACGCCGAATTTCCGATCGCCTCCAGGTTTCCTATGGCGAGTCCTGGATAAGCACCTTTCACGGCTTCTGCAACCGCCTTCTGCGCGACCTGGAGCCAGACCCCCGGACAACCCTGATGAGCGGATTCGGGGAGTGGGTCGCGATGCGCAAGGTGCTGGATGAGATGGACCCCGCGGATCTTGGACCGCTGGGTCCGGTTCGTAAATCGGACGCGTTCGCGCGTGACGGCCTTGCTTTTGTCTCCCTGCTCAAACAAAACCTGATCTACCCAGGCCGGCTGAGCCTGCTCGCCGAGACCAGCGGCAGCCCCCGCATGCAAGCCCTGGCCCGTCTCTACCGCGTTTACCAGGCTCGCTTGGACGCGGGGCAGCTGATCGACTTCCGCGATCTGGTGGCCCGGGTCATCGGGCGGCTGGAATCGGATTCCAGCGAGCAGGCCCGACTCCAGAGCCGCTTTAAGTGGATCCTGGTGGACGAGTTTCAGGACGTCGACCCGGCCCAGTTCGAACTCATCCGGCTGCTGGCCCCACCTGAACGACGCCCAAATCTGGTGGTGGTCGGCGATCCGGATCAATCGATCTACGGTTTCCGGGGAACCCTGCCTGGACTCTTGCAGAACGAATTTCCGCGTGTCTACGCCGCCATGACGGTCAACCTCGACCACAGCCACCGTTGTCCGAGCCCTGTTTTGGACAAGGCACAGGCACTTCTGCACGTCACCGATCCCGACCGAAAGGCCCGCACCCTTACCGGCCGAGCCTCGGAAATCCCGGTTCGGGTGCTTCATCAGGGTGACCCCCTGGATGAGGCATTCACGGTTGCTCGGGAGATCAGGCGTCTGACCTTGGAATCAGGTGGCAGCCGGCGAGCCGGTGACTTTGCCATCCTGTTGCGCACGACCATTTCCCAAGCCGCACCGTTTCAGGAAGCGCTGCGAGCCCTGGACATTCCGCATCGGGTTCGTGGCGGAGGGGCGACAGCGCAGAACTCCGTTGTCCGGTTCCTGCTGTCATATCTGCGAGCCCTTGGCGCGGATGATGAGGGTGGCCTGGAAAAGGTATTGGCTTCCTCTCTTTGCGGCCTTCCCCCGCGAGCCCTGAGCCGCATCCGAGCTCGTGCTCGCGAGAGGGACCGCACCCCGATCAAACTCATCCACCGGCTCATGTACCAACTGGCCGAGGCGGAACCGGAGCGATTCCGACTGCCTTGGGGAAACGGCGGTGAGACCAGGGTCCCCCGCCCAGAGACCGACGACGAGCGGGTCAGCTCGCGCCCGGAGGCGCCGTGGGAAGGGTTGACCTCGGATGAATTGGCCGAACTTCACGCGGCCGTGTCAGCGTTTTACGCGCTCCGTCTTAAGAGCCGTCGCCTTCCCCTGACGGCGCTGGCCCACTCGATCCTGATCGAAAGCGGGGCTGCCCGCCGCCTGCTCGAGCTGGACCCAGGCTCGCCCGAACGGATAGCCGGAACCCAGAACCTACAGGTGACGATGACGGCCTTCGAGGAGCTGGAAACAATTTTCGAGGCTCTGACCGGAGATCGGCCGGGGTTGGAGGCGGTGCAGTCTCAACTCGAAAGCATCGTCCTTGGCGCCATCGACGAGCACGAAGCCCAACCTTCAGACCGCTCGACCGTGCAGATCATGACTATCCACCAGGCCAAGGGCCTGGAGTTCGATGTGGTGTTTCTGGCGGGATTCGCTCATCGCTGGCTCCCCTTGCGGGGACGCCCGCACCCACTTCTGGAGGCCGGCGATCAGGCTTGGCTGCAATCCAGCCTGACCGGATTTCGCCCCTCCTGGCCAGCCGAGGGGGAGGGACACATTCGTGAAGAGGCGAGGCTGGCCTATGTTGGCATGACTCGGGCGCGAGATCTGCTCTATCTCAGTTTCGCCGACACCTATGGTCAGGCTGCGGGACCCTCTCCCTTCCTGGAGATGATGGAAGTGGCGGTCCCCGACCTCCCCGATGTGCAATCAGGAGGTTCGGAGGTACTCACCCGATCCATGGCCGAAATTCACCTCGCCGGCCTTCGAGCCGAGATTACGCCCGCGCAGGCCGACCGCCTGACAGCCTTGGGAGTGGACACGAGTTTCGTGCTCGACCCTGCCTCGGGTCAGCCGTTCCTGCCTCACCATGGTTCCCATCCCGAGGGGGTTGATCCACATCATTTCAGCCCCACCCAGATCACCGACTACCTCCGCTGCCCTCGCCTTTACTGGTACAACCACCACCCTGGAATCTCACCGCCGGGGTCGCGACCAGAGATGCGACGGGGGGGATTCATCCACAAGGTCCTGGAGGATTTTCACAGCCGGGAGGAGGAGTGGCGGCAGCTACACCCCCCGGAACAACGCGCCTGGTTGGAGGAAGCATTGGCAAGCCAATTGGAGGGGTACTTGACCAAAGCCGAAGGCGTTCTCGACCGCAAACGCGAAGAGCTTGAGATCCGCCGAATCCTCGATAACTACATGAGCTTTGCCACCAGTTACCAGAAGATTCCCCGGATGGGAACGATGGCGGTGGAAAAACGATTCGTTCTGGATGTCGACGGCGCCGAAATTCACGGCGTCATCGACCGCATCAACCGCGTCAGCCGAGAGAACGAATGCGAAGTCGTCGACTACAAAACGGGCGGCGGCCTCTTTCTGGGGCGCGCTTATGACGCGTATTTCGGCGAACATATGTATGACGTCCAACTGATCGTCTACTACCTCGCTTGTCTGTATGGGAATGACGCGCAGACAAGCGAACCCCTGGCGCTCAAGCCTCGTTTCCTTTCCCTCTGGTACCCCAAGGACAAGGTTTGGGGCAGTATCCGGCAGGCCCTGTTTACTGTCGGAACCCCCTTGGGGCTGACCCAGGGGCGGGAACGGGTCCTTGACTCCGAGGATTTGGAGCGGGCGCGTGGCCGGCTGACCGGGGCCATCGCTGGAATTCGCGGGGGGGATTTCCAGCCAGCTCCCAAGGATGTCACGGGCACCTGCCTTAGCTTCACCGGCTGTCCCCACGAATCCATCTGTCCCTTCTCCCGGAAGCGACCCGATTGATGACCTCCGACTCCGCCAAGAGCTCAGAACCGGCGGCGCCGGCGGCCGTGCTGACCCGCGAGCAGGAGGCGGCCGTCAAAGCGGGCCCGTGGGGTGCTTTTCTGATTTCAGCGGGTCCAGGCACGGGCAAGACCTTCACCATGGTCGAGCGTTTCCTCTGGTTGGTGGGGCAGCAGCGCGTCAAGCCGGAGCAGATCTTCGTGGTTACCTTCATGGAGAAGGCCGCGACCGAATTGCGGGAGCGTATCAGCGCCGCATTGGGAAAGGAGGGCCGCACCCAGGCCGCCGAGGCCATGGACGGAGCCTGGGTGGGGACGTTCCACTCCCTCTGCTCACGCATCCTGCAGGAGAACGCCTATCTGGTCGGGATGCCCCCGGAAATGAAGGTTCTCGACAACGTTGAGCAGGCCATGATGCTGCGCGAGCTCCAGGCTGAGCTGCGCAGCGGCGCGGTGGGTGGGATCAACCTGGAATCTCTGGTGGCTCTGGGACCGGACGAGGTCAGCGATCTGATCCGGCACGGCCTACAGTTTGTGCGCAAATTGAAGGGACGGGGGATCGGACCCCAGGAGTTCCGGGAGCGGGCATTGGAACTCCACACCGGTCATATCCATCCGGAGGACCCCGAGGACTTGGCCGCGATCGCCGAGGTCGAGGCGGTGGAGATCCTCCACACCATCTACTCGCTTTATCAGCAGCGACTCCATGAGGCTGGGCGGCACGACTTTGACGACCTCATTCTGGGCACCATCAAGGCGCTGACGGAGCTGCCCGAACTGAGGGACCGATGCCGAGCGCGGTTCCGATATTTGCTGGTGGATGAATTTCAGGACTCCAACCGGATCCAGTTGGAACTGGTCAGGCTCCTGGCCGCGGACGATTTTCAGAACACCACGGTAGTTGGGGATGCTAAGCAGTCGATCTATGGCTGGCGAGACGCGGAGATCGAAAATATCCGCACACGGTTCCCTGGCCGGACGCTCCCGCTAACGCACAACCGACGCTCCTTCCAGCAAATCCTGGATTGCGCCACCAGCCTCATCCGTCGCGATCCCGACTTCGCGAGCGAGCCCGAACTGGTGGCCGAGCGAGGGCGGGGTGGCCCGGGGACGGTCACGGTGATGATGGCCCGGGATGCCGGCGAAGAGGCCGTCTTGCTGGCCGACCAGATCGCCAAGTTGCGGACCCAAGATCCACCCCTTGCCTACTCCCGAATGGCGATACTTGCCCACTCGGTGGTGCATCTTCCCCCCGAGTTCGAGCAGGAGCTTCGCCTCCGCCAGATTCCGTATCTGACCTCGGCCGGGGCGGGCCTCTTCGATCGAGAGGAGGTCAAGGACGTGCTGGCAATGCTGCGGCTGGTCGAGGACCCGCTCGCCGATGGCGCTTTGAGCCGGGTGCTGGGCGGTCCCCTGGTGCGGGTCCCCGATTCCACCCTTTACCCGATCGCCATCCAACGTCTCAATCAGCGCGGAGTGCGTTTGCGTGATTGTCTGGAATTAGCGGACGGGGTCGCGTTGGACTCCGCCACCGCCGAGCGCGCCCAGCGTCTTCTCGGAACGCTCGATGGCCTGGGCGAAGTCCGGGACGCGATGACCATTTCGGACCTGCTCAACCAGGTCTTGCAGGCGACCGGATACCTGCGTCATTGCGAGCTCCGGGCGTTGACCGAGGGCCCTCGCGCGATCCTCAACCTGCGCAAGGTCGCGCTCATGGCATCCCAATTCGAGCAGGGCCGAGGCCTCTCCAACCTGGGCGACTTCGTACGCCACCTGGACCAGGTGTTCGAGTCGGAACTGGGCCTTGCCGAGGCCGGGGAGCCAACCACGGACGCGGTGGCCCTGCTCACCATTCACGGCTCCAAAGGCCTGGAATATGACGCGGTTTTCCTGGTCAATACTCGCCCCCCCATGGTCCGGGATTCGGAACGACTGTTTTTCGAATCAGAGGGTCTGGGTTTCGTGATGAAGTACTGGCGGGGGGAGAAGCACCCGCGCTTTCTGGCCACCGCACCCTCAACTCAGGCGCTCCAGTTGGCCAGGGACGAAAGACGCCGGTCGGTCTATGTTGCTTTGACGCGGGCGCGCGACCGGCTCTTTATCAGCGCCACCCGCGAAGAGGCGGCTCCAGACGCGATTGAGGTCCGGCCCGAGGCGGCGGACCATTTCTCGGAGATCGTCAGTTGGGCACTGGCTCAACCCGATTCGGGATTCGTCCTTCCGGGTAAACAAGAGGGCCTACCCTTCGCCCTGCCCGTGCCCCCGCAACGCTCGGTTGCCGATCAGCGCCGGCTGGCAGACCTGATCGATCGGGTGGAGATATTGGCCGAGGCGGAGACAAACACGGTCGCGCTCCCCGCTCCAGCGGTCAGGCTGAGCTTTTCCCACCTCCACACCTTTGAGATCTGCCCGGTCCGCTATGAACTGAGCGAGGTCCTCGGACTGCCCACGATCGCCGACGAACTCCTGGCCCGCCCAGCCCGGCGTGGAGGCAGCAAGCTGGGGAGCGCCATCCACGCCGCGCTGGGCGCCTGGCATCGGTCCCAAGGGGGGGATCTGCTGGATATATTCGACGGCCTTGCCGAACCCTACGCCATCACCGACCAGGAAATGAAGGACGGTCGGGCGATGATGAACCTATACCTGGCCCACCCCCTTTCCACCGCCCCCACTCTGGGCGTGGAAGTTGAGTTCAATCTGAGGCTGGAGGGCGTGGAACTGAGGGGCTTTGTCGATCGCATCTGTGAGTTGGATGGCCGTTCCTGGCTGTTGGATTACAAGACCAATCGCGACGCCGGTCGGGTGCTGCTCAATACCTATTCGACCCAGCTTCGTCTCTATGAGGTCGCGGCCAAGGAGGGTCTGCTTCCCGGCGGTCCAACGCCGGTCCTCAGCCTCTTCCGGCTCCGGACTGGCGATGCGATCCGAGTTGAATCCAATCCCAACGACGCTCGGGCGAGGGTTGGCCGAGCGGTGGCGGCGATCAGGTCCGGCAGGTTTGAGCTCGGCCCCGAACATGCTGACCGCCCCTGCTTCACCTGCTCGTACAGCCCAATCTGTTCTCAATCGCGCACGTGAACCTAGAAGAGAGGTATTTCGAGAGACGGCAGATAAGGGAGGCGATCTCCTTTGCGGAGGCGGGCGGAATCGCCATCCATCGCAATTTCGATCACTATCACGGGGTCTCGATCGGGGGCCATCGGCGCGATAAGCCGTTTCTGCACGTGATCGGGCTGCGACCGATACTGGAGCGCTGGGGCGCTGAGAGGGGGTTGCGAGCTGAATGGATCCAACCCGAGAGGCGGCGCGTTGTAGCACACTACGACATCACTGGAGTGGTGGCGCAAGAGCTGATCGATCGCTTCGCTGCAGCCAAAATTGAGGAGCGTCCGAATGGCAACAGGAAGATCAGGTGAGCATGGCGCTATCACAACATCGTGATTTTGACCAGGATTTTCACATCTGGGCCCGATTTCTGGGACCTTTTACCTAGTCAAGTGGGTGCAACGGGGACTGCTTCTGTGCCATAATGTTGTCGTCGCCAGTGTCCGAATAGGAGTCTGGTAAGAGCAAGAACTTCCCTCCCTCTCTTAACGGTGGGGCGCCTTCCCAGGCGCCCCATCTCTTTTTCTAGCGGACCGTCCGGGCCGCTACAGAGATGTCGTCACGGTTGGTCCAACACACGGCTGCGGGGCGCTCCCGCTCCCAGGCCGTTCTTGATAGGGTCAGGTGGTGACTGTGCTAGCTACCGGATCCGTGGCGTTCGACTACATCCTCTCTTTCAAGGGCCATTTCGGCGAACATATCCTGCCCGACAAGACTCATATCCTCAATCTGAGCTTCCTGGTCGATAGGCTCCAAAAACGCAGGGGGGGAGTCGCGGCGAACTATGCCTATAACCTATCCCTGCTCGGCTATCCGAGTGCCATCCTGGCCACGGCTGGAGAAGACGCCCGTGACTATCGTGACTGGCTCGGGGGCCACGGTATCGACTGCTCCGGGCTCAAGATCCTTGAGGACGAGATCACGGCGACCGGGTTCACCACCACCGATTTGGACGACAACCAGATCACCGGCTACTACGGTGGGGCGATGAATCGCGCCGGCCAAATTGGACTTGCTGATACGGGTGTCCAGCCGGCCGCCGTGTTGATCGGCCCCAACGCCCCCGCCGGAATGTTCCGGCTGGTCGAGGAGTGCCGAACCGCTGGCATCCCCTGGATCTTCGATCCCGCTCATCAGCTCCCCCTGATGTCCGCCAGCGATCTTGAGGAAGGAACTCGGGGGGCCTGGATGCTGATCGGCAACGACTATGAACTGGAACTCATTCAGGAGCGCTGCGGCAAGCCCATCGAGGGTCTCTTACAACTAGCCTCGATGGTCGTCATCACTCTTGGCCGGAAGGGGTCCAGAATCGCCACGCCTGATCGAATCTGGGAGATCCCCGCCGCCTCACCTTCGGTTGAAGCCGACCCGACCGGGGCCGGAGACGCCTACCGAGCTGGTCTGGTCTCCGGTCTGTTGCGCGGACTGAGCATTGAGGAGTCCGGTCGCATCGCCGCCCTGGCCGCCACCTACGTGGTGGAGCAAGTGGGAACGATCGAACACTCGTACACGCCAACTGAATTCGCTGCCCGACACCTGGAATCGTTCGGAGTCCCGCTCCCGGACGCATTCACCCGGTCCTAGACAAAAGACGGACTGTTGTGGTGGAATCGACATCGTGACCGAAGCCGCGCCACGGATCGCCGTGCCCCAGGTAGAAGCCCGGGCCTGGACGGAGCCTGCCATCCTGGCGGGAGGCGGCATGATCGCGGACGCTGCGCAAGCAGAAGCTGCGATCTGGACCCAGTCGAGACGGGATTTCGGAGAGGACCCGAGAGGTCTGCGCCACTTCCTGGAAGCGAACCCAGGTATCAAGTGGATCCAGTTTCCCTCCGCTGGGATCGAAGCCTACACCCAGGCCAACCTCCTCGACACCGATCACATCTGGACCTGCGCCAAGGGCGTCTATTCGAAACCGGTGGCAGAGATGGCCTTGGCTTTGGCGTTGGCCGGACTTCGGAATCTCAAAACGTTCTCCACCGCCCGCACCTGGCTCGGGGAGTCAGGCAGCTTTCTGCATGGGGCGCCAGTGACAGTCTTCGGAGCGGGGGGGATCGGCCAGGCGATAGTTGACCTGCTCCGGCCGTTCGAGTGCCAGGTCACCATCGTCTGTCGCGACCCGGCCCGGCTCCAGACCACCGATCGTGTGCTCCCATTTGGTTCGCGTGTGGAAGCCCTGAAAGGAGCGCGGGTGG
>DASZFH010000266.1:0-3531 GCA_035939985.1 Candidatus Dormiibacterota bacterium | reverse complement strand
GCTGGAATGGGATCAGCAACGGGGGCCACAAGCCTTCGTGACGCTCTACAGCGCCTTGGAACGTGCGCAGGGGCAGGTCGAAGCCTTTCGTGCTCTCTTTCAGACCGCCATCGCCGCGACCGGAAGCGTCGATATCGAAGCTCTCGCAGGGCTGGTTGCCGATCGTTCTCGTGACATCCTGGCCGCGCCTCATGTTCAGGTCACCCTCCATCGGTGGTCATTGGAAACCGGTGAGATCACAACCATCGCCGCGACCGGGTCAACTCTTCCCGAAGAAGTCCTCAAAGGGTTCGCCCAGGGGCTGTTTGGGCAATGCATGGCTACCGGAATGCCTCTCTTTCTCGACTCGTACCCGGAGTGGCCGGGCGCGATGGCGGGGGCCATCAATGTTGGCATCATGAGCGGGGCAGGGATTCCGCTGATGGTTGGCGACGAGGCGGTTGGGATGCTCGCGGTACACGCCTGCGCGGAGCCCTTCGTCTTTGACGAGCGAGTCCAAGAGGTGCTCTCGCTGATGGGTGCCTTTGTTGGTCCGGCGCTGAATGCGGCGCTCCTCCATTCGGAGCTGGCCCGTACCAGCGGGGAACTGAACGGCAAGAACGCGGAGTTGGAGCGGGCCAGCCGCCACAAGTCCGAATTCCTGGCCAACATGAGTCATGAGTTGAGGACGCCACTCTCAGCGATCATCGGGTTTTCCGAACTCCTCCTCGACGGAGTGGACGAAGATTTGAGCGGGAGCCAACGCGAAGACGTCCTTCAGATCCACAGCAGCGGCAAGTCTCTTCTAAACCTGATCAACGACATCCTCGACCTCTCCAAGATCGAAGCCGGCAAGATGACGATGGATCAGGGGCCGGTGGCGATCGGGCCGATGGTTGACCGGGTCATGGTAGCGGTGAGACCTCTAGCCGAGGCCAAGGATTTGGAGATCGTGGCTGACTTTGGCACCCGTCCCCTGGTCGCGTGGGCGGACGAGTTGCGAACTCGCCAGGTGCTGACCAATCTGGTCTCCAACGCGATTAAGTTCACCTCGCAGGGGCGCATTACCATTCACTGCCGCGAGCTCGAGGGTGTGATGGAGATGTCGGTTGTCGACACGGGGATAGGTATCTCCGAAGATGCTCAGGCCCGAATCTTCGATGAATTCTCCCAGGCCGATGGCAGCACCACGCGCCGTTTCGGTGGAACGGGGCTCGGGCTGGCAATTTGCCGACGGCTGGTCAACCTCCAGGGAGGAACGCTCGGCGTCGAATCGACCGTTGGGGTGGGAAGTCGCTTCTGGTTCACCATTCCGCAGATGTCCTCAGTTCCGGCCGAGGTCCTGGCGGCGATCAACCCGCCCAGCGAAGCCGACCCGGACCTCCCCAAGGCCGCGGCTCCTCGACCTGCTCGGCGCTCCCCGCTATCCGGCCAAACCAACGATGTGGTTCTGGTGATCGACGATGAGCAGAGCACCCGCAAGGTCATCGTTAGACGGCTCGAGGAGGCGGGGTTCAAGACAGCCGAAGCTCGTGGCGGGCCGGAAGCGTTGGCCCTTGCCCGAGAGCTGCATCCGGCTGCGATCACCCTCGACATCCAGATGCCTGAGATGGATGGGTGGACCGTCCTCAGTGCACTCAAGCACGACAAGGCTCTGGCGGATATCCCGGTGGTGATCGTGAGCGTGGTTGAGGATCGGGAGGGGGCGATGTCGTTGGGCGCCTTTGACTGTCTCACCAAGCCGGTCGATAAAGACCGGCTTGTCAACACGCTTCGCTCCGCCTTGCCGTCGATCGAGGGGGCGGACGTGCTCTGCGTGGATGATGAGGCGCCGGCTCGGGAGCTGGTGGCGAGGGCGCTCAGCCCCTCGGGGATAACGGTGCGCCAGGCGTCGTCAGCCATGGAGTGTTTGAGGATGGTGGATGAGAAGATCCCCGACGCCATCCTGGTGGACCTGATGATGCCGGAGATGAGTGGATTTGAGCTGGTTGCTCGCCTTCGGGCGCGCCGAGCGTTGAGCGGGGTTCCGATCGTGGTCCTGAGTGCTCGGGTCCTTTCCAGCGAAGAGGTCCAGATGTTGGAGGGGGGAGTCACTCGATTCATCTCCAAGTCGGATCTCCAGGTGTCCAACCTTGGCCCCACTGTGCGACAGGCCATTGAGCATGCTCGCGTGCCCGCCCACGCTTCGAGTTAGAAAGCGCAAGGTCGGCGCTCTCGGTCGGTAGACTGCGGTTGTGAGATTGGCAACGGGGCTAGTCGGTGGCTGACCCTCAGATCGGAATCGCTGAAATCGTGCTCTGGATGCACGACATGGACAGAGGTTTGGCCTTCTATCGCGACCTGATCGGACTGGAGGTTTTCTCGCCGGTCGAGCTAGCGGTTCGCTTCCTGCGTTCGCCCGGCTCGCGGGACGAGGCGATTCCCCAGATGATCGTCCTGGTTCCGCACCCAGACCCAGCCTCATTCCCAGAGGCTAAGATGGTGCGCCCCTTGCACCATCTCGCCTTCCGAGTGGACGCGGACTCATTCGAGTTTCTCTCGGCACGCTGCGTCGAGGCGGGACTCGACGTCAGAGGCGGGGTCCATCCGGTTCTCAAGGATGTCAGGACGTTCTATGTGGATGATCCTGAGGGGAACGAAGTCGAGATAATCGCACCGGTCGCCTGACCCCAGTGGTCGGAGGCTAGACTTGGCGCCGGCCAGTCCAAACGGGGGCCCGTAGCTCAGCCTGGTCAGAGCGGCCGACTCATAATCGGTTGGTCGGTGGATCGAAGCCACCCGGGCCCACCAACCTCTCTTCCGGGTTGTTTCGCTCCTCTCCCCGCGGCGGGAGAGGTGGCGCGTCAGCGCCGGAGAGGGGCCCTCGTGACCTTGACCATGAGGAGTAGCACTAACTTCTAACTCGATCGCCTTGACTTGCCCCCAAGACGATCCGGGGGTACGGTACCTGCTGGTGGAGTCCTGCCCTACTGCGCGTGGCAGGGGCGTGGCCGAGCCAATGAAGATTCTCCTGGGTCCTGGACGGGCCTGTCCGCCCAACTGCTGGAGGTGGGGGGTAAGCGGGGGCCATTGAGCCGCCACCCCATGGCAGCTACCTCCGGTCGGTCAACGTCTTCCTGTCCTGGACCAAGGCCGAGGGCGAGGCGGCTGATGCCCGAGCCAAGGCTCCCCGCCCTGCCAAGAAGCTCCTGGACGTCCTGTCTCGCGAAGAGCTGCAGGAGGTGGAGGACGCCCCCTCGACGGAGCGAGACAAGCTGATCATCGGGGTCCTGGCGGACACCGGCATCCGCGTGGGCGAGCTGGTCAACCTCACGACGGGCGACTTGATCGAGCGCGATCGGACCCACTACCTCCGCGCCCGTGGCAAGACCGGCGAGAGGATGGTCCCAATTCCGCGACTGTTCCGGCGCCTGCAGCGCTTCGCCGAGAAGGGACGGCCCAAGGATGCTGGTTCCGACCGGCTCTTCATCACCTTGGGCGCCGCCCCGGCGGCGACTACGCCCCGATCACCCAGTCAGGTGTCGAGCAAGTCGTCCGCGACCTGGCCGAGCG
>DASZFH010000265.1:0-2192 GCA_035939985.1 Candidatus Dormiibacterota bacterium | reverse complement strand
GCGTGGTGCCAGAGGCTGCCGCCCGGGACCACCTCGAACGACTTCCCACTCTGGTTGACCGAGCTTTGGATGAGGCTGGCGTCACTCCAGCCCAGATCGACCAGATCGCCGTAACTCGTGGCCCGGGATTGGTTGGATGCTTGCTGGTGGGCGTCGGCTTTGCACAGGGCCTCGCCGCCGGGTGGGACAGGCCCTTAGTCGGGGTCAACCACCTCTGGGGTCATATTTACGCGGCTCTGCTGGAGAAGCCCGATCTGGAGCCTCCGCTTCTTGCTTTGGTGGTGAGCGGTGCTCACTCCGATCTGGTGATGATGCCTGCGCACGGCCAGTTTGAGATCCTCGGCCGCACCCGCGATGATGCGGCCGGGGAAGCCTTCGACAAGGCCGCACGCATGTTGGGGCTGGGATACCCCGGGGGGCCGGCTCTGGATCGTCTCGCACGGAAGGGAAGCCCGGGCCGGCAGCGGTTACCCAAGCCTTCCCTGCCCGCTTTGGAATACAGCTTCAGCGGGCTCAAGACGGCCTTGCTTTACCGCTTGCGGGATCTCGGTGAGCCCACTGCCGAGCAGGCCGCAGACTTGGCGGCGGCGTTCGAGGACTCAGTGGTTGAATCTCTGCTGGAAAAGCTGGACCTGGCACTACAGATTCATCCTGTGGCTGAAGTCGTGATCTGCGGTGGGGTCGCCGCCAACACCAGGCTTCGCCAGCGAGCGGTCGAGGTCGTCGGGTCACGGGCACGTGTGACCATTCCTGCCCTCACCTTATGTACAGACAATGGGGCCATGATCGCCGGGACGGCCCATTTTCGAAGTGGTCCTCCTGCGCCCGTAGAGGCCGATCCGGGGTTGAGCTGGTAGCACTCTGGCCGGGCAAGCGCTGAATCCGAAGGGAAGGTTAAGGGCGGATTAGCGTCCAGGGGATGCCGTCGCCGATCTGAAAGATTCGCTAGAATTAGCACTCGGTCGCTGGGAGTGCTAACGCATTTCTGGGGCACGTCCAACTTCGAGAGTTGGAAGGAGTCGGAAGAATAGTCAACCCAGGAGGTAAATCCATGAATCTGAGGCCGCTAGGTGACCGGGTGGTTTTGAAGCCCGTCGCACGTGAAGAGAAGACCAAGAGCGGGATCGTGCTGCCGGACACCGCCAAGGAGAAGCCCCAGGAAGGGATCGTCGAGGCAGTTGGGCCGGGTCGAATTCTCGATAACGGGACCAAGGTCAACATGGAGCTGAAGGCTGGGGACAAGGTCCTCTACGCCAAATACGCCGGCAACGAGTTCAAGATCGAGGACACCGAGTACCTGATCGTGTCCGAGAAGGACGTTCTCGCCGTCGTAACCAACGGCTCCAAGTAACTCAATCACCAGCAATCACCAGTAGGGCGGCTCGCCGTCCCACAAATTTGGAGGTTTAGAAAGACGAATGGCTAAAGCAGTTGCTTTTGATGTGGAGGCTCGACAGGGCCTCAAGCGGGGGATCGACACCGTCGCTCAGGCGGTCCGAATCACCCTGGGCCCCAAGGGTCGCAACGTGGTCCTGGAAAAGAAGTTCGGCGCTCCGACGGTGACCAACGACGGCGTCACCATCGTTCGTGAGATCGAACTCAAGGACCCCTGGGAGAACACCGGCGCGCAGCTCCTGCGGGAAGTGGCGACCAAGACCAACGATGTGGCTGGTGACGGCACCACCACCGCCACCCTGTTGGCCCAGACCATGATCACCGAAGGCTTTAAGAACGTGGCCGCCGGCGCCAACCCCATGCAGCTCAAGGTCGGAATCGAGAAGGCCGTGGCGGCTGTCGTCGAAGAGATCAAGAAAGTTGCCATCCCGGTTAAGCCAGGGCCTGACGTAGCCAACGTGGCTGCCATCTCCTCGCAAGACGAGAACATCGGCAAGCTGATCGCGGAAGCGATGGACAAGGTGGGCAAGGACGGCGTCATCACCGTTGAGGACTCCCAGGGCATCGGCACTGAGCTCGAGGTCGTCGAGGGGATGCAGTTCGACCGCGGCTACACCTCGCCTTACTTTGTCACCAACCCGGACCGCATGGAGTCGGTTCTAGACGAGCCCTTCGTGCTCATTACCGACCGCAAAATCTCAGCTATCGCCGACATTCTTCCCATCCTTGAGAAGGTTGTTCAGCAGGGGCGACCGCTTCTGATCGTCGCCGAGGTCGTCGAGGGCGAGGCTCTGGCC
>DASZFH010000264.1:0-5594 GCA_035939985.1 Candidatus Dormiibacterota bacterium | reverse complement strand
TAGGTGAAGAATCCCAGGCCCTGCAATTCCACCCCCGCCACCTCTAACCCGCCTCCACTGGTAACCGGTGGACCGATAAGCAGTAGGTCCCCTCCGGCTGCCAGGCGGCCCGATCCCAGGTAGACCAGCGTTCCAGGAGTTCGAGACCCGCCATCCGGGTGAGTTGGTCGTAACCCGGCTGACCAAGCTCACCGCCCAGCGAAAATCCGGCCACCAGCCGGCCCCCGGGATTGAGGTGCTGGGTCAGCGACCGTAATACCGTGAGCTCGCTGCCTGGATCGAGGAAGATCATGACGTTGCCCGCCAAGAGAATCAGGTCGAATCGCCGTCGGCGGCCCTCGGGGTCACGGAGATCGAGGCCCGCGAGGTCGCCCTCGATCCACTCCAAATCTGGAGCCTTACGCCTGGCCGGTTCGAGCATCCTGGCGTCCAGATCGACCCCAACCACAGCCACTCCGCGCCGGGCCAACTCACGAGCCACCCGGCCAGTGCCACAGCCAGCGTCAAGAACCGTTCTGGGGCCGAACCGCAGAACAAAATCGGCCTCGCCGTGGACGTCCTGACCAGTCGCTTCGGCGATCTCGTAACGCCGGTCGTAGTCCTCGCCTCGCGGACCGCCGGATTTGGCCCAGCGCTCGCTCATCAGCGGGGCCCGCAGTGCCTCGGGGACCTAGAGAACGAGCGTGACAGGGTTCTCGATCAGGCGTCGAACCTCGCCCAGGAAGAGAGCGGCAGTCTGCCCATAAAAAACCCGGTGGTCCACCGACAGCGTCAGCTTCATCAGCTTGCCGATCTTGATCTGCCCGTTCTCAACCAGGGGAACGTCCTGAGCGGCGCCAACCGCGAGGATGGCGGATTCGGGTGGGTTCACGATCGCCTGGAAATGTTCCACACCCAGCATCCCCAAGTTGGAAATGCTGAAAGTACCGCCGGACAGGTCCCCATCGGCCGGCTTGCCAGACCTTGCCCGCTCTATGACCTGCCGCGACTCGACCGACAACGCGACCAGCGATTTGCGATCGCAGTTGTGAATTACCGGAACCAGTAGACCAAGACCACTGGCGGGGGGAACGGCCAGACCGATGTTGACCCCACGCTTGCGCTCGAAATGGCCGTCCACCCAGGATGCATTGACCTCGGGGAATTTGCCCAAAGCAAGCGCGCAAGCCTTGAGTAAGAGATCGGTCATGGTCAATTTGGCTGCCAGGGGTATCTCGGCCTTGATCTGTTGGCGCAGCTTTTCGGCTTCGTCCACCCGAACCGCCATGGTGGCGTAGAAATGGGGGACGGTGGTTTTGGATTCGACCATGCGCCGGGCGATGGTTGCCTGCATGCGGGTTGGCTCTTCGACTTCCACCTCCTGCCCTGAGGTGAAAGCAGGGGTCGCGACCACGCCATGTTGGTTCCCACCGGCGGCGACAACGTCCTCCTTGACGATCCTGCCCTCAGGGCCCGAACCCTGAATTAAGGCCAGATCAACGCCCATTTCTCGAGCCAGCCGACGGGCCAGGGGAGAGACACGGCGGGTTTCGGAGCTGCCGTTCCCGGTCGTGGTCAAGCTGGGAGATGCCGGCGGGGCCGCCGGGGAGACGGCCGCCTTGGGTTCTGACTTCACCGCAGTAGGCACAGTCGGAGGTGGAGGCGCGGAAGCGGGGGTCGCCCCATCCCCGATCTGGCCGATGACGTCTCCTACCGGAACTGGTCGACCCTGTTCAACCGAGATCCGCAGAATCCCGTCGGTTTCAGCGTTGATTTCGAAGCTGGCTTTGTCCGATTCGATCTCGGCAAGGACATCGCCCTTCTTGACCGTATCCCCATCCTTGACTTTCCATTCCAGAACGGTGCCCTCTTCCATGGTGTCTGAGAGCTTTGGCATGTTGACATCGAGGTTGCCCAACCTAGCGCACCCGGCCGAGAACCCGGAGGGCCGAGGCCACGATCTCATCAATCGAGGGGAGCGATGCCTTCTCCAACTCTTTGTTGTAGGGCATCGGCACCTCCGCTCCGCCCTTCCGCAGGATCGGGGCGTCCAGGTAGTCGAAGGCTCGCTCTTGGATGCCGGCCGCGATCTCGGCGGACACACCATAGGTCGGCCAACCTTCTTCCACCACCAGACAGCGGCTGGTCTTCTTGACCGAAGCCACCAGTGGCTCCCAATCGATCGGGCGGATGCTGCGGAGGTCAATGACCTCGGCGTCGACATCCAGGTCTTCAAGAGCCTGGGCGGCGGCGACCGCGTTGTGAGCTTGGCGCGAAACCGCGATTATCGTCAGATCAGTTCCGGGACGTCGCACCGCGGCCTTGCCCAGCGGTACAAGATACTCCTCGTCCGGCACCTCGCCCTTGACGTTGTAAAGGCTCATGCTTTCCAAGAACATGACCGGATTCGGATCCCGGATGGCCGCCTTCAGCATGCCTTTAGCGTCTTCTGGGGTGGTCGGAGCGACCACCACCAGCCCAGGGATCAGCCCATAGAGGACCTCGAAGCTGTGAGAGTGTTGAGCAGAGAGTTGTGCCCCAGCGCCTCCAGGCATTCGGATCACCATCGGCGCCCCAACCTCGCCACCGAACATGTAGCGAATTTTGGCTGCGTTCTGAACGATCTGATCGTAGGCAACCAGTGAAAAGTTGACCGTCATCAACTCCACCACCGGACGCAGGCCTGACATCGCGGCTCCGATGGCGGTCCCCACAAAACCTTCCTCGGCGATTGGGGTATCCACCACTCGCATGGGTCCGAACTTTTCCAGCAGGCCCTCGGTAACCCGATAGGCACCCCCGAAGACTCCGATGTCCTCCCCCATAACAAAGACCCGATCGTCCCGTTCCATCTCCTCGGTCAGAGCTTCCCGCAGGGCAGCTCGAAAGAGTTTCTCAGCCATTGTGTCCTACCTCGAAATCGCCTGCGTAGACGTACTTGTAGAGCTCTTCGACCTTCGGTTGAGGGCTCTCGTCGGCGAACTTGATGATCTCGTCGACCTCGATTTCAATGGCATCGAAAGTCTTCTTGAAATCGTCGTCACCGGCGACTCCGGCTTCCTTGAGTCTGGATTCGAATATTCGCAACGGATCGTGACCGGCCCAGCGAGCCTTCTCCTCCTCGTCCCGATACTTGTCCGGGTCCACCACCGAGTGACCCTTGAAGCGGTAGGTCACGGCCTCGATGAAGCGGGGCTGGGAGTCGTTACGAGACTTTGCCACAAATTCCGCGGTTTTTGCCGCGACGGCCAGGACGTCCATGCCATCGACAGCAACCGCTTCCATGTCGTAGGCGCAAGCCCGCTTGTGCATCTCGGTGACCGCGGAAGCCCGGCCCACCGCTGTTCCCATCCCGTACTGGTTGTTGACGCAAAACCAGATCACCGGGAGATTGAAGACCTTGGAGATGTTGAGCGACTCGTGGAAAGCGCCAATGTTTGCCGCCCCGTCACCGAACATGCAGACCACGACGTCCTTCGTACCGGTGTACTTGGCCGCAAAAGCGGAACCTGTCGCCAGAGGGAGGTGGCCACCTACGATGCCGTAGCCGCCCATGAAGCGAAGACCAGCGTCAAAGATATGCATCGAGCCACCCCGGCCTCGCGAGACTCCGGTCTCCCGTCCGAACAACTCGGCCATTACGGCTTTGGGGTCCACGCCGCGTGCGATCGCGTGGCCGTGCTCTCGATAGCTGGTGTAGATGTAGTCGCCGGGCGCCAGTGGCCCGATGCCACCGACCACGGTGGCCTCCTCGCCAAGGTTGAGATGGCAGTAGCCACCGATCTTGGCCTTGGTGTACTGCTCCTGGGTGCGCTCCTCGAAGCGCCGAATCAGATACATCATCCGGTGAATGCTCAGCAGCTGGTCACGGTTGTCCTTCTTCAGCTCCAGCCGCTGCGGGTCAATGACCAGCGCGGGGACGTTTTGAGACGGTTCGTTAGGCATTTGTTGAGTCTTCTCTTGGACGCGCCTTGCCACGGTCTGTTCCTCCTGATTGGGGGATCCGGCGCCCGAGGCGACGGTCTGGGTAACTTGCGATTCGGCCTGAGTCGCAACAGCGGCCAGGGATCGCTTCTTGTTAGGAACCGCAATGGCACGATTTTCCGATGCCAGGGCGGCTTCCATGAACGACTCAGACAGGGTCGGATGGGCGTGGACGGCTTCTTCCAGGTCGGCCACTGTCAGCTTGCGTTGGACAGCGAGTGTGGCCTCCGCGATCAGTTCGGTGACGTGTGGTCCGACCATATGGACCCCCAACAGGGTACCGGCTTTGGCGTCTGAGATGACCTTGATGAAGCCTTCGCTCTGACCCATCGTCAGCGCCCGACCACTGGCCAGGAATGGAACCCGGCCAACTTGAATTTCATAGCCGCGCTCGCGGGCCTGGGACTCTCCCAATCCGACGTGGGCGATCTCAGGGTCGGTGTAGATGCAGTTGGGAATGGCGTCGTAGTCGGGAACTCTCTCCTCATGGTTGACTATGCTCTCCACCGCCAGAACGCCCTCATGGGAGGCAACATGGGCGAGCATGATCCCGCC
Organism: Candidatus Dormiibacterota bacterium; assembly: GCA_035939985.1. Taxonomy (GTDB): domain Bacteria; phylum Chloroflexota; class Dormibacteria; order Dormibacterales; family Dormibacteraceae; genus DASZFH01. Next base: position 1,076 of record DASZFH010000264.1, on the reverse strand, counting down.
GATCACATCTCCGATGGCTCTGATCCCTGGTGCGGTGGTCCGCAGCGAGGTGTCGACCTTGACCCTGCCTCGATCCAGCTCGACGCCAACCCGCTCCAACCCCAAACCGTGGGTGTAGGGTGCGCGACCTGTGGCCAAGAGGACTACCGAGGCTGCCGCAGCTTGGCTCTCACCATCGATCGTGTAGAAGACGGTTATTCCGTCCTTTACTTTGGCGATGCGGTCGACCCGCGCTCCGGTGTGAATCGTTGCTCCCAAGCCCTCGAAGTGGCGGCGGTAAGCGCGCACCACGTCGGCTTCGGCCATTGGCAGGATCTCGGGCAGCATTTCCAGCACCGTGACCTCGCTGCCCAGAGCGGCAAAAAGTGCGCCCCATTCCATCCCGACCACGCCACCACCGATCACAACCAGCCGCTTGGGGATCTCTTTGAGCTCAAGAATCCCGTCCGAAGTCACAGTGTGCTCGGCCCCAGGGATAGGGGCCACGGTCGGCACCGATCCGGTGGCAATGATGATGTTTTCAGCTTCGAGGGTGGTTCCATCAACCAGGATCTGGCCGGGCCCTCCAATCGATCCGTGGCCTCGGAAGGTCTCTATCCCACCGGCTTTGAGCAGCCCTTCGACACCCTTGACCAGCTGATCAACGACTTCGGCCTTCCGATTTTGAGCGGTGGTGAAGTTGAATTTGAGTCCGCTCGTCTCAACCCCAAGCCCGGCACCCTTGGCAACCAGTGAGTAGAGCTCGGCCGATTGGAGCAGGGCCTTGGTGGGTATGCAGCCACGGACCAGGCAGGTGCCGCCCATCCGGTCACGCTCGACCAGAGCAGTCTTTGCACCCAGCTGGGCCGCCCGTAACGCGGCCACGTAGCCGCCCGGGCCGCCGCCGACGATGGCGATGTCAAATCGCGCAGGCATGATTCACTCTCCGCAGGAACTCGCCGTCATTGTAGGCCTCACGGTCCAACACTGGTATCGGCGGCTTCATGAGCAGACGTCTGAGGTCCATCTGAGCCATATCGATTGACCAGCGGCATCCGCCGGTCGCGCCCGAATGCCCGAGGCGTGATCTTGATTCC
>DASZFH010000263.1:0-4863 GCA_035939985.1 Candidatus Dormiibacterota bacterium | reverse complement strand
ATCGACGATCAGCGGAATATCCAGCAGCCCGGACAATCCCACCAACCCCGCGATGTCAGGGCAAATCCCATAACAGCTTGGACGGGTGACATGCACCGCCCTGGGTTGCACGGCCTTCAACATCACCGGGTCCAGGAATGTGGGCCCGAAGAAGCCCTCCAATGCGTGGTCGTAGGTTGGGCTCACGTAAACCGGAGAGGCTCCGACCAGGGCCAGAGCCGCGAAGACGGAGCGATGGGCATTACGGTCGACGACGACCACGTCACCGTCGCCCACGGTTGCCAATAGAGCGGCGATATTACCTCCGGTAGAGCCGTTGACCAGGTAGTAGGTGCTGTCAGCGCCGAAGGCCGCGGCGGATGCGATCTGGGCTTCCAGCAGCTTTCCCGATGCGCCATGTAGGTAGTCGAAACCCCCCGTCTCTGATGCGTCGGCCCGAAACGCGCAAGTGCCGATCAGCCTTTGAGCGAGAGGGGAGGCGCCCAGCCCGCCCTTGTGCCCGGGCATGTGGAACGAGTGGGAATGTCGTGACCAGTAGGACTCCAGCTCAGCCGGCAGGTGTCCCGCGGCCTCCGCCGGGGGCATGCGGGATTGCCGCGTCAAATCGGTGCTCCTCTGCTGGCAGCCACATTCACGGCCTGCATTCCTTCTCCCGCCTCCATGGGCGTAGGGGAGTATAGGATCTGTCCCAACCCGCTGCCGGACGGAACTCGGATTCGCCCGTGGAATGGCGCCCCGCCCGGGGCGCGGTCACCTGCTGGCATCGACATTTGAATCGGTCTTGGACGCTCCCGCAGCTTGAACATATACTCGCCCTTCGTGAGCGACATGGGAGGGCGGGGGTTGATTTCGGCCGACCCAAAATTCGATCAAGCGCATCGATGGCACCCAGGCGAACGTCTCAATCACCTCTTCGAGGAGCAATGCGACCGCCTTCGAGATACGGGCGACCATGACGCCCTGGCGGTGGTCACGGCGGAGCGGACCTGGACCTACGACGACCTGGATCGACGAGCCAACCAGCAAGCCCGTTTCCTCATAAGCCAGGGCGTCCGACCAGGGGATCGGATTGGCCTGCTGTTCGACGATCCGATCCAGGCCTACGCTGGAATGCTGGCGGTGCTCAAGGTCAACGCCGCCTATGTCCCTCTCGACGTCGCCTTCCCAAGCGAGCGGGCCTCTTTCATCGTCGAGGACTCCCGGATCACCATGCTTCTCTCCCTCTCACACCTAACCCAACGTTTGGATCAAATCGGGACACGAGTTTTGAACGTGGACGATTTCGAATCTGAGATCGACTCCCAGCCCGGATCCCGCCTGACCCTGGACGAGCGCAACGATCCTGTGGACGAACTCGTTTACATCGTCTACACCTCAGGTTCGACAGGCCGGCCCAAGGGGGTGGCCATCGAACACCCCAGCATCTGCAACTTCGTTCGTGTCGCGAGTGAGGTCTACGGGGTCGAGAGAGGCGACCGCATGTATCAGGGCATGACGATCGCCTTCGACTTCTCGATCGAGGAGATCTGGGTCGCCTTCATGGTGGGAGCCACACTCGTCCCAAAGCCGGCCGGTGCGACCCTGCTGGGTTACGAACTGGCGGAATTCATAGAGTCCAATGCCATTACCGCACTCTGCTGTGTGCCCACGGTTCTGGCCACCCTGGACAGGGACTTACCGAGCCTCAGGTTCCTCCTCGTGTCAGGTGAGTCTTGTCCCCGCGATCTGATCGTGCGCTGGCACCGTGCAGGCAGAAGGTTCCTCAACGTCTATGGACCCACGGAGGCAACGGTGTCAGCCACCTGGACCGTGGTCGATCCCGAGGGCCCGGTCACGATCGGCCTGCCCCTCCCGACATACACTGTGGTCATCCTGGATACGGTCGACGATCGACTGCTTCCTCCAGGAGAGATCGGCGAGATTGGGGTGGCGGGAATCGGACTCGCCCGAGGGTATGTGAATCGCGACGACCTCACCTCCCAGGCCTTCATCCCTGATTTCCTCGACATCACGGGAAACCCCTCCCGTCGGATCTACCGGACCGGCGATCTGGGCCGGACAAACGACGCGGGTCTGATCGAATACCACGGACGCCGGGACACCCAGGTCAAAGTGCGCGGCTACCGAATCGAGCTGTCCGAAATCGAGTCCGTGTTCCGGGATGTCACCGGTGTCCCGCAGGTCGCCGTCGCCACCTATCCCGGGACCTCGGGCGCAATCGAACTGGTTACCTATTACACCCGGCGCCGAAATGCCCCAGCACTCAACCACGATGAGGTGTTACAGAAACTTCGAGCCCACCTCCCCAGTTACATGATCCCGCGCTATCTGGAAGAACTCCAGGTCATGCCACTGCTGCCGAGCGACAAGGTCGACCGCAGCCGGCTACCCGCGTTTACCGGTGGCCTGGATCTGGGGCGAATGCAGAACCACGTCAAACCGGCAACGCCCGTAGAACGTACCCTTGCCACCCTTCTGGCTCAAGCCCTGGGAGTGGATGAGGTTTCGGTAGAGGGTGATTTCTTCTACGACCTGGGCGCAAGCTCATTGCTCCTGGCCCATTTCTGCGCCCGGGTGCGTCACGAGCCCAGCGTCCCGAACGTGTCGATGAGGGACGTTTACATGCACCGGAGCGTCCGCGCCCTGGCGGCCGCCCTGCCCGCAACGGTGACAATTCCAGAGCCCGTGCCGACCCCGGCAGCCAGGTTCCGAGCCAGCACCTTCAGTTACGTCCTCTGCGGAACCCTGCAAGTCCTGAGTTTTCTGGCCTATACCCTCCTCGTCGCACTGGTCGTGAATTTCGGCGACGTATGGCTCACGAAGGCCAACAGCTGGCCGCAGTTGTACGTGGGAGCGCTGACCCTGGGCGCACTCGCCTTTGCCACAGCTTGCACCGTCCCGATCCTGGCCAAGTGGCTTTTGATCGGGCGATGGAAACCGGGCCGTATCCCCATCTGGAGTCTGGGCTATTTTCGATTCTGGCTGGTCAGAACCTTGATTCAGCTCAACCCGCTGGTCCTGTTTGCGGGCACTCCGCTCTATTCGATTTATCTACGAATGCTCGGGGCACGGATTGGTCGCGGGGTTCTGATCCTTTCGCGCACGCCCCCGGTTTGCACAGACCTCATCTCCATCGGCGATCACGTCGTGATCCGCAACGATTGCCACCTCAGCGGCTACCGAGCATTCGCCGGCATGATCGAAATCGGCAGCGTGTCCTTGGGCCGTGACTCCTTCGTCGGGGAACGGACGGTGGTCGAAATCGACACAAGCATCGGAGAGGGATCCGAGCTCGGACACGCCTCCTGCCTCAATGTTGGACAGCAGATCCCGGCCGGACAGAGCTGGCACGGGTCCCCAGCCCAACCCTGCAATGTCAGCTACCGTGCCCCCCATTCGTTGCCAATGAGTCGACTAACCGCATTCGTCTCCGGGGTGTCTCAGCTCGGAACCTTCATCCTGATCGCCCTGCCGCTCGCGGTTTTGGCACCAGCGGCCCTCTCACGCCTTTTCCCCCAATCTCTTTCCGAGTTCACGGGTTGGGGCTACTATGCCGGCCAGCTGGCCCTCTCCGCCGGGCTGCTCGTAGGAGGGCTGGTTGGATCGTTAGTCTTGGTCCTAACCGTCCCGAGGTTGTTAAACCTCGTGCTCAGGCCCGATCGGGTCTACCCCCTTTACGGCTTTCGATACGCCATTCAGCGGACCATGGAGCGGGTCAGCAATTCGAAGCTACTCACCGGACTGTTCGGAGACAGTTCATACATTGTCAACTACCTCCAGTGGCTGGGTTATGACCTCTGCGAGGTCGAGCAGACGGGGTCGAACTTCGGGATTGAGATTCAACATCAGAACCCCTTTCTGGTAACCCTGGGCAGTGGGACCATGGTCTCCGATGGGCTTTCGCTCCTGAATGCCGATTTTTCACCCACGTCCTTCCGCCTGAGTCGAACCGTCGTCGGAGCGAACAACTATGTCGGCAACGACATCGCCTATCCGGCCGGCGGCAGGACCGGCGCCGATTGCCTCCTGGCCACCAAGGTAATGATTCCTATGGAGGGCGAGATCCGAGAAGGGGTGGGCCTCCTGGGCTCGCCTTGTTTCGAGATTCCTCGATCCGTCAGCCAGGACCACACCTTTGATCATCTGAAGACGGAGGAAGAATTGGCGCGGGGCCTCCGATCCAAAAATCGCCACAACCTTGTGACGGTGGGCCTCCTCCTTCTCATGGAGTGCGTCGAGCTCTTCGGGATTCTGGTTCTGGCCGAAGTCGCGAGCCAACTCGGTGGCTACTTGGGCCCCATGGTCTGGGCCGCCGATGCCTTCGTTACCTTGCTCTTCAGCCTCACCTACTCGATTGCTCTGGAACGCCTCGCACTCTGGCTGGGGCCTCTGCCGCCCCAGCTCTGCTCCATCTATCAACGCGAATTCTGGAGACACGAACGGTTCTGGAAGCTGAGCGGTAGTCCGGTGGCCGAGCTGTTCAGCGGGACGCCCGTCAAGGTCCTCTACTGGCGGTTGGTCGGAATGAAGATCGGGCGTCGGGTATTCGATGATGGATGCGCCATTACCGAGCCGAGATTGGTCTCGATTGGCGACGATTGCACCCTCAACGCTGGGTCATGTATTCAATGCCACTCACTGGAGGAAGGGGTCTTCAAGTCCCAGCCGACCACGGTCGGGGCCGGCAGCACGCTTGGGATCAGCACCCTCGTTCACTATGGGGTAACTATCGGAGACGATGCCAGCCTTGATGCCGACTCATTCCTGATGAAAGGCGAGGAGGTGGAGCGAGGGGGTCACTGGCAGGGAAATCCGGCACGCACAGCCGCACGCCGGGAGGGCGGTTCCTGATCATCACTGCGA
>DASZFH010000262.1:0-19153 GCA_035939985.1 Candidatus Dormiibacterota bacterium | reverse complement strand
CAACGCCCCTGCCCCAATCCTGGCCCGGCGGTTGCGAACTGCGGCGATCAAGCCGGATCCACCCGACGACCCATTCTCAACAGGTAGCCATAGAAGAGAATCCCCGTGGTCACCCCCACCAGAACCTTGACCAGGGTTGGTGCCCCGGTCGGGCTCAGATTCCCCTCGATAATGCCTGCTATCACCAGCAGTGGCGCCGTCCCACCCAGCATGATGAAGCCTCTCATCCCAGCCCTGGCCAGCGCGTCAGTCCGGCTGTACTGCCCCGGTGCGATCACCGCCCACCCCAACATCAAGCCAGAAGCGCCTGAGGCGACGATGATGGAGAGTTCCAGGACGCCGTGGGCGACCATGAAATCCAACAGTACGGGCAAGGTTCCATATGCATTCGTCAACCCCAAGATCGCTCCCATGCCGCCGATACCGTTGTTGATCAGTACGAGCGGGGTCTCGACAACCAGGGGCCCCAGGACATAGGCCTGGATGGACACGATGATGTTGTTGGTCATGATCAAGGACGAGCTGACCACACGTTGATCGGCCGGAATGTGGGTCCAGGTCTGGTGATGCTTGACGATGGCGATGATCTCAGGGGGAACTCCCAGTGCCGGAGCCACTGATGGGTCCAAGCTGACCATGGTGAAGGCGATGATTGCGGGGACGAACATCAACGCAGCGGCAGCGATCAGAAATGGGGCCGCTCCCCGGTAAGTCCGCGGCAGGGTGGTGGTGTAGAACTCCTTGAGGCGTTTACGCGCCCGCACCCCTCCCCGGTACATCGTCCCATGACCCCGCGCAACCAGCCCGTTGAGGTAAACCGTCACCGGCTCACCCGGCCAATCTCGTCGCGCCCGGGCAAGATCCGCGGTCGACTGCCGGTAAAGCTCTGCCATCGCCATCACCTCTTCGGCCGAGAGCCGAGACAGACGGCCCAACCGAGCCCGCCGCAACAGTTCCTCCAAACGTGTCCATGCGGGAGTCCGCCGAGCGACAAATGTGGCTGAGGTCACAAGGCGAAATGTATACCCACCAAGGCACCCCCCGTGAGTCACAGAGCTGTACCCTGCAGGAGTTGTGGCGATGAGCAGTCTGGAGAACCTGACCGTGAAGACGCCCGAGCGAGTCGCTTTCGACTACCAGGTCGCGGGCCTCGGGAGCCGTTTCGTTGCGATGCTGATCGATTCAGTCGTGCTCTTGCTGGGCCTTCTGATCGCGCTCGGAGTTGTCCTAGTGACCGCCCGAGCGACGGGAAGCGTGACGATCACCGTGATCATTGCCATCATCCTTGCCCTTCTAATCGTCTTCGGTTACTTCTGGGCATCCGAGACATTCACCTCGGGATACACAGTGGGCAAGTACGCCATCGGATTACGGGTCGTCGATGACCGAGGCGGACCGCTGACCTTCAGCCAATCCGGGATCCGCAATCTGGTCCGCCTGGTCGATTTCATGCCCCCGTTCTATGGCGTCGGAGTCCTCTGCATGTTCATCAGTGCCAGCGGTAAGCGGCTGGGTGATTTCGCGGCTGGCACGATCGTGATTCGAGAACGGGGCGGTGGAGTGCGGCTGAGTAGTCTGGCCAGTGGGGTTAACCAAGCTGCGGAGTTGGGCGCACCCAGGCTCGACCCGGCCGATGCGGCTCTGGTGAGATCCATCGACGCGCCCATGCGCAAGTTTTTGACGATGTACGACGAGCGAGCCCCGAGCCTGGACGGCGCCACCAGAGTCCGGCTGGCCACTGTGGCGGCCGATCGCCTCCAGCAACTGGTTCCGGGGGTGTTCCAGTCGGCTGGACCTCTGGCCGCCCTCGATCGGTTGGCTTGGATGCTACGGGCTGAAATCGGGGGCTAGAGGCCTGAGAGGCACCGGGCCGTGACCGACTGAGGGGACTCAGATTGCCGATTCCTGACTCCGAATTGGAGGAGCAGCGCAAACACCCCTTTACCAAACGTCATCGGACAGTCATAATTGAGCTACGGGATAGAGGGTCCGGACTCCGAGGGGAGTCGGAGAGGGAGATTATTTGACGTGTCAGGCAGTGTTCCGCGGCAGCAGCACATACCGGTCGCATCGACCCTGAGTTGGCGGGTTGATATCGATCACGTGGCGCCCCCAACCCTTGACCTGGGCTGTGAACTCGAACGCACGCTGTTAATCGAAGGTTTCCAAATTTCTGAGGCACTTCGCCCCTACCGTTTCTGACGCGCTTTTTACCCACCGCCGGGAGGGTGGCCGCATTGGTCGCCCTCCTTCTTTTTGGGCCGGGACTCGTTCAACCACCTGCCACTATTACTCAATAAAAAGACAGGCACCCCGGGTGAGGGGGCGCCTGTCCGAGAAGGGGAATTGGCCAGTGACTTCGTATCGCTGAGATCAGCCTAGCCACCGAACATGAAGATGAGGTGATGGTCTCGCTGGTACCTCCGATAATTCCTGACATGCGGGCGTGCCCGACCGAAAGTGCAATCGGCGTCCCGGTCGTCCTACGGCCCCGATTCCGCCCCTTCCACAGAGTCCGGCGGAGGGCCACTCAGAGCCGCCTCGGAAGCCCTTTGCGCCCAGCGGACGGCGAACCGGGCCCCGCCCAGGTCCGCGGATCGCGAGATATCCCAGCGCCCCCCGGTCGCTTTGACGATTGCGTTGCCGATGGAAAGGCCCAAACCGGATCCCCCGGCAGCCGTGGTACCGCGATGAAAGCGCTCGAAAATCAGATCGAGATCGTCTCCCGCAATGCCAGGGCCAGTGTCTTCAATGGCCAGCTCGACCCGACCATCGACCTGGGTGAGGGTCACCCTGATCCTCCCTCCACGCGGAGTGTAATGGCAGGCGTTGTCGAGCACAACTCCAAGCAGGCGATCGATCCATTGCTCGACTGCCAAGATATGCAGGCGAGATTGGGAAGACAGATCACTGGCCAGCTGAAGGGTTTGGTCCTGACTGCGAGCGAGCGTCTCGAACCGTTCGACCGAATTGGCGACCAGGGAACCGAGATCGACAATCTCAAGACGTGGGGACTTCGGATCACCGTCAAATCTGGCCAGCCAGAGCAAATCTTCGACCAGTCGGCGCAGACGACCGCTCTCCGCTGACACTCTCACCAAGGCCTCGCGGTAAGCTCCGGCCGTGCGATTTTTCATCAGGGCCAAGGACACCTCGGCGTCAATCACCGAAAGCGGGGTGCGAAGCTCATGGGAGGCGTCGGCGGTGAAGTCCAGGAGCCGCTGATGAGCCCGCTCCAGGGGAGCGGCAGTCCGACGACCGATCGCGAAGGCCGCCAGGAAAATGATCAGGAGGATGGGCACGCTGGCAATTGCCTCAGACACGATCAGGGCGTGGCCGAGCTGGGCAACGAAATCGGTTTCCTCGCCGACGACCAGGTATTCCGCACCTCCTCTTAGGGTGGGCAGCTGGGTGGCAACGAGCCGGTAGTCATCCGCCCCGATGTGGACTGGGGTGGGTACTAGCGGCAACTGCCGCTGAAGGGCAGCCGGCAGAGTGGGCGCACCATCTGTCTGGGCGCTGGAGGTACCGGTCGCCGTTACCACCCAGGCCAGAAAGGGGCTGGTGTGCGAGATCAATGCCCAGCTTCGAGGATTGGTGGTGATGGCCTGATTCAATTCCTGATCCACCTGCGTGTTGACCCCATTGACGTCGAGAACCACGATGCCGATGGCGAGGGCGATGTAGATGACGCCCGCAATGAGGGTGGCGAGGGCAGCAACCCTCACAGCCGGTGCGAACGGGCGACCCAACAGAGTTGCAAGGCCCAGCCGAGCCCACAGCAGCGAACCGTAGTGGTTGAGCTTGGCTCGAACCCAGACTAGATGCCTGTGTGACGCTCCCGATCCTTGGGGTACCGAACTCGATTGAGGCAGCGGCATGGGCGGTAGGTCGGGATCACTCACGCCTCATGTCCCTCAGCCACCAGGCGGTAGCCGCTGCCCCGAACCGTGACCAGGGTTGCACCTGAGCCCCCCAGCTTGCGCCGGAGGTGTCCGACGTGGACATCAATGGTGTTGGATCCAATGGCGTCGGTCTCGTCGTCCCACGCGTGGCGGGCGATTGCCATCCGCTCCACAACGGCAGGCGACTTGCGCATGAGGGCCTCCAAGATGGCATATTCGCGACCGGTCAGAGTCAGGGGCCGTGCGCCGACACAGGCAATCCGCGCCGCCGGATCAAGGGTGACGTCTGCGATAGCGAGGATCGGTTCGCCGCCATCGCGCGGCCGCCTCAAAATCGCGCGCAGGCGGGCCAGCAGTTCGTCGAAATCGACCGGCTTGACAAGGTAATCGTCGGCGCCCGCGTCCAGGCCAGTGACCTTGTCCGCGCTGGTATCCCGCGCCGTCAACATCAGGATCGGGGTGGTCACCTTGTGTATCCGAGCCTGCCGGACCACCTCGTCGCCGGGAAGGCCTGGCATGCGCCAGTCAAGGATCGCGACCGCATAGTCGTAGAGGCGGAGCATATGCAGGGCGTCATCACCACGACTTACCGTGTCAAGAACGTAGCCCTGCTCCTCCAATCCCCGTGTCAGCACCCCGAGCAGAGCTTCGTCGTCTTCCGCCAACAAGAGACGCATCGGGCTCTATGCCTCTATGCCTGCGGAGGCTTGGTCCCGAGAGTTACGGTCACCGTGCTTGAGGATCCGTCCGAATGTCGAAGGCCGACCTGAACCTTGTCACCTGGCTTGGAGGCAGCCAGAGCTCCCACCAGGTCGTCTTCGGTAGGAGTCGCCTTACCTGACAGGGTCACGATCAGGTCACCGACCTTGACGCCGGCCGAGTCTGCCGGGCCACCGGCTACAACCGAGTCAACCCTAACCCCAGCCCCGTCGGTGATCTGCTCGGTAGTCACACCGAGGTAGGCCTGGCCGGTGTTGGTGACCTTCCCATTGGCGATCAATTGCTTGGCGATCAGGACCGCGGTGTTGCTGTCGATTGCGAACCCAATCCCCGGAGCCTGCCCAGAGGAGTTGGGATCGCCCGCGGCGAGGGTCGGGATACCGATCACATCCCCATTGATGTCGACCAGGGCTCCGCCGCTATTGCCAGGATTGATGGCGGCGCTGGTCTGAATCAGACTGGTGAGCCGGTTGCCCGTGCTGTTACCAAATGGATCGGTGGCACCTTCGCTCTCGGTCCTGCCGGTGGCGCTGACGATGCCCTCGGTGACGCTGCTCTGGAGCCCCAGTGGATTGCCCAAGGCCAGGGCAAGCTGCCCGACCTTGACCTGGGACGAGTCGGCGAAGGTCGCCTGCTGCAATGAGCTGTTGGCTACTCTGATCACAGCCAGGTCGTCGGCTGGATATGTGCCGAGGAGCACGACATTACTGGCGGTCTTCTGGTTGGAATAGGTGTGACCGCTGAAGTCGGTCACGATCAAGACCCCCCCGTAGTTCTCGACCACATGGTTGTTGGTGACAATGTCCCCCAGGCCGTCGAAGACCACCCCAGAGCCGAGCCCAGCCGCCGTCTCGATCTGGACCACCGATGGCTGGTCCTGGGCAACCACCTTTTCGAACTGGGTTTCGAGGCTCAGAACTCCCGGGTCGGCCGCCACCGCAGGCGACGTGTTGTTGGTGGTCACCGGTCCGCTGTTGACATTGACCTTCGCCTGGGGTTTGGTCGTAATCGGGACTGTACACGCGGCGAGGCCAACCAGAAGAGCAGCTGCGAGCAGCTGCAGGGGATTGAGTTTTGGAAGTATCCGAAGTCCGTTCTGCATGCTCCACAGGGTACCTGCGGCAGCGTGAAGCATTCGTGAAAGTTTGGCGGCGCCGAATGTTGCTGGGAAAGGGCCACACTTAGGGAATGTCAGATCCGATCGAAGCTCTGGTTGCCCAACAATTGGCTCTGCTCGGCGAGGATATGCAGCGAGAGGGCCTGCTTTCCACCCCCCGCCGAGTCGCGCGAGCCCTCCGCGACCTGACCGCTGGATATGCCTCCAACCCAGCCGACTTGATCAAAAGCGCGATTTTCGAGTCGCCCACCGACGATGTCATCCTGGTCCGCGATGTTCGCTTCTACAGCCTATGCGAGCATCATTTGCTACCTTTCTTCGGTCGTTGCGATGTGGCCTACCTGCCGGCGGGTCAGATGGTTGGCCTGAGCAAGATTCCCCGCGTCATCGACGCCTTCTCCCACCGCCTCCAGGTCCAGGAGCGTCTGACTCGACAGATTGCCGATTGCCTGCAAACCACGCTCAACCCCAGGGGGGTGGCGGTGGTCGTGAGGGCTCGACACCTGTGCATGGAAATGCGAGGGGTCGAAAAGCAAGACTCCGAGACTGTCACTTCGTGCATGGTCGGGGAGTTCCGCGATAATCCCCGGACCCGGGCGGAGTTGATGGCTCTACTCGGGGGATAGCCCTGATCCCAAAGGTCTGAGGAGGATGGAGCGACGGTGGGACCTTCGGCATCGGTTGAACGAGGAAACACGAAGCCACGAAGCTAAAAGAAAGAGACGGAGACGGGAAGGGCGTGGTCCGTCGGGGCAATTGGGGCCCGGATTTCTAAGTCGGGCTCCAGGCGGGCCTGGAAGTCGCGTCGAAGTCGAGGTCGTGAGTCACTTGTTTGGGAGCCGGATAGGAAGGTGGTGACGACGGCGCCGACGACCCACCCGGAGTGGTGGCCAAAGCTTTTTCAGTAGGAGATGGGGTGACCGCAACCAGCGACTGCCACCAGAGCTGGAAATGCCCGGTTTGATCAGCGGGGGCGAGATAGACCAGCCCACTTCCGTCCGGCGCCCAGGTGGGCGAAGCGGCCAAGGTGCCGCTGATCAGAACCTGGGAGGTGCCGATGGCGGCCCCATTGATGGTGGAGAGCACCAGCTGCGTTTGCTGGCCGTTTGCGCAAATCATGGCCAGGCGGGATTGGTCAGGGGACAGCGCAGGCTGAGAACAGTCTTGTTCCGGATCGGTCAGGGCCTTCCCCGCAGCCTCGGGGGAAGCGGCGAGCATGATCGACGAAACGTTCTTGTTGTCGGCATCGAGATCGTATTTGGTGTAGAGCAAGCCTCCGGACTTGGTCGGGTTCGGCTGAACATCGCCCCCCGTCTCAACATTCGGTGTTGTCCACTGCCGCACCGCAGTTGGGGTGGCCATGGGAAATGACCAGACCGCAAAGTCGACCGCGTAGTCATAGATCGACTTGGCTCGGTCGTCGCTCATGAACAGGGTTCCGTCCGGAGCTACGACCGGATAGTACGACCAGTAGTCATATCCGACGTCAGAACCTTCGTATGGAGACTGGTTATGGGTCAGCTGCCTGACCACGTTGCCCTTGGCATCAAGTTCATAGAGGTCCGAATAGTTGAATTCCTTCTTGACGGCGATCAGGTTGCCGTCCGGAGTCAGGCTCGGTTGAATCCAATCGGCGGGGCGGCCGAGTTCGGTAAACGAACCATCGTGAAGGCTGTAGAGCCCCCCGCCCTGGGCCAGGAAGAGCGTCCCGGCCAGCGCAAACGTTGATTTGGTCGAGGTCGGCTTGCTAGCCGTTTTGTTGATCTTGCTCTTGGTCAGGCCGAGGTAGTGATAAACCCCCAGCCCGAACGCCACCATCGCCACCATCGCCACCAACCTCAGAGCCCAGCGCGGAATCATGCGACTGGAAAGTCCTGGTGGACCAGAGGGAGAATGGCCGACCAATTCGGAATCAAAACGTCCGCGCCGGCACTTGTCACCTGCGCGGTTGTGTAAGAACCAAGTTGCGCATCCCCACCGACCAGGGTGACCTGTTTGATCCCGCTGGGGGAGAGTGAACCGGCTAGGGGCAAAAGCTCTCTCACCTGGGTGATGCTCATGTCGGTTGTGAGCTGACCGGCGAAGGCTGAGGCCAGATCGGGAATGTCAGTCGCATTGAGGTACTTGGCTTTGGCCCGCAGCGCCAGCAATACCTCCTGCTGGCGTTGGGAGCGGCCGAAGTCCCCGCGCGCGTCGCTGTGGCGGGAGCGGACGTACTCCATTGCCTGATAACCGGTCATATGCTGAGGCCCCGGTAGAACCGCCACGCGCTGGAAGCCGTACGGGTTATTGCCCACCAGATCCGCGGGATAGGCGTCGTCGAGGACTGGATTTGTCGTCACCACGTCGATCCCACCGACCTTGTCGATGACGCTGATCAGGCCTTGGAGACCGATCCAGATGTAGTAATCGATATGGATGTGGAAGTTCATCTCAACGGTGTCGATCGAGGCCTTGTCACCACCGCCAGGTAGGGCGTGGACCTCATCGATTTTGCTGGTCCCGCCCAGTGAGAATGGCACGTACAGATCGCGGGGAATGGACAACATGGTCACTTGTTTGGTGGCGGGCTGGACCCGGACCAGGATCATCGACTGGGTCAGCGTGGCGCTGGGATCGACGGGAGCACCGTCAACCGTCGCGAATTTCTGGTCGTTGTCGGACCCGAGGAGCAGAATCGTGAAAGGGGCGCCGGCGGCGACAGCACCGACCAGGGGCGGCGGTGGCGGGGTGGCCCCGGAAATCAAGGTAACGGGCCCGGAGTGAAAAACACCCAACGCTGTGGTCAACGCGGGCGAAAAGTACGCCCCCGCTCCGATTCCCCCAGACACAAGGAATCCGAGCAGGAGTATTAGGATGCTGGCCATGGGATTACCGCGATCGCGGGATGCTCGCCTGCGCTCAGCACCCACTCGTACGATGGGCTGAGGGTTCCGCACTCGACGCCCAAGGTAGCACAGAGGGTCTATAGGAACGTGAAGGGAACCCGGGTTGGCCCAAATGGATAAGGGATCCTTTATGCGGTAGACTCATAAAGGACCTGTTATGTTTCTCCAGAGCACCGCCAACCGAGACTTGGTCGACCACTTTGTGGCCCTGGCCAATCCCACCCGGCTGCGGATGCTCGAACACCTGTCCGCCAAGGGGGAGATGAGCGTCAACGAGCTGGCCACCAAACTTCATATGAGCCAACCCCGAATCTCCTGGCACCTTCGCATCTTGCGGACTGGTGGAGTGATCCGGACCCGGCGCGACGGCCGGCTGCGGTATTGCTCACTGGATATGGACTCCATCTCCGCTCGCCACGGAGAACTGAACCGGCTCCTGATCGCGGCCGCTCCGCCGGCCGCAGCAACTCAGCAGTTTCAATCGGAAGCAGATGAACCAGCCCTGATCGAGGTGAGGCAATGAAACAGAAAAGCAACGGCATCGCTCACAGCAACGGCAAGTCCCACGCCCACGACGGCAAGGTGCGCGTGGCCCTGGTAGGGGTGGGCAACTGCGCCTCGTCCCTGGTTCAGGGCGTCGAGTACTACAAAGATGCCTCGACCAAGGACAAGGTCCCCGGCCTCATGCACGTCGACCTGGGCGGATATCACATCAGCGACATCGAATTCTCCGCCGCCTTCGACATCGACATCGAGAAGGTCGGCAAGGACCTCTCGGAAGCCATCTTCTCGGGACCCAACAACACGGTCAAGTTCTCCGACGTACCCAACCTGGGAATACCCGTTCAGAGGGGAATGACCCACGACGGGATCGGCAAGTTCCTGGCCGACGTCGTTCATAAAGCGCCCGGCCCAACCTCCGACGTGGTCGAGATTCTCAAGTCAACCCACACCGATGTGGTTGTCAGCTATCTGCCGGTCGGCAGTGAGGAAGCCACCAAGTGGTACGTCGAGCAGGCCCTTGCCGCCGGTTGCGCCTTCGTCAATTGCATTCCAGTTTTTATCGCCCGCGAAGAGTATTGGCGACAGCGATTCGAGAAGGCGGGCCTGCCGATCATCGGCGATGACATCAAGTCCCAGGTGGGCGCAACCATCATCCACCGCACTTTGGCCCGGCTCTTCATGGAGCGAGGTGTTCGCCTCGACGACACCTACCAGCTCAACTTCGGCGGCAACACCGATTTTCTCAACATGCTGGAGCGAGAGCGTCTGATCTCCAAGAAGATCTCCAAGACCAAGTCGGTCACCTCACAGGTTGACTACGAGATGGATGCGGGCAGCGTCCACATTGGGCCTTCAGATCATGTGCCCTGGCTCAACGATCGCAAGTGGGCCTACATCCGCCTTGAGGGCAAGTCGTTCGGTGATGTCCCTCTCAATGTGGAACTGAAGCTTGAGGTCCACGACTCCCCCAACTCGGCGGGAATCGTGATCGACGCTGTCCGCTGCTGCAAGCTGGCACTCGACCACGGACTCGCCGGGGCATTGGAAAGCCCGAGTTCCTATTTCATGAAATCCCCACCCGTCCAGTACACCGACGCCAATGCCCGGATTGCGACCGAAGACTTCATCGCCAAGTACCACCGGCCGGCCGGAACCCCGGCAGGCATCGAGAAGACCGCTGCGATTACTGAGAGGTAGCTATCAGATAGGCGCGAGGCTGATCCGGCTGCTTCCAGCCCGCCCTCGCTACGCGGCTATGGGCCTGGGCGGGTTGCTCTGGTATTTGGCCAGTCCGAAGCAGGCCCGCAATGCGCATCAGAACTACGCCGCGGTGCTCGGGCGAAGCCCTCATGACCCAGAGTCGGGACGACTGGCAAGGCGGGCATTTCAGAACTACGGGAAGATGCTGGCCGACTTCCTCCTGATTGGCGCTCTGTCCCCAAAGCAGCTCCTGGATCGAGTGGAAATGGAGGGACTCGGGCACCTTGACGCAGCCCTCGCCGGAGGTCGCGGCTGCCTGATTGCCATGCCCCACCTCGGAGCGTGGGATATGGGTGGCGCAGCCGGCGGGGCCTTGGGCTACCGGTTGGTTGCCGTCGCCGAACCCTTCCCTGGCTCCCTCAACGACGCCATCGTCGAAACCCGAGAGAAGTTCGGAGTCAAAGTGATCATGACCGGCAGATCGGCAGTGCGCCAGATCCTTGACGCACTCCGACAGAATTCGGTGGTCTGCCTGGTCTGCGACCTCCCCAGCGGCCAGGGTATTCCAGTTGAGTTCTTTGGTCAGCGGGCCATGGTTGCCGCCGGACCGGCCTCCTTTGCCATCAAGACCGGCGCGCCGATATTGCCGGCCTGCATCTATCGGGCGGGGCGTGATCGCTACAAGGTTCGGATCGAGGCTGAGGTGAGCTTTGATGCCAGAACGAATGTCGCGACCCTGACCCAATCGGTCGTCAACCGCCTCGAAGCGCTGATCAGGACCGCGCCGGATCAGTGGTATGCGTTCAAACCCATGTTCACCCCCCTTCCCGGGCACTAGAGGCTCTAAGGCGTGTGGCAATATCGCGGCTTCCGGATTCTGCAGAGCATCATGGAGAGACTGCCCAGGCGCTGGGCGTACGCACTCTCGGTGGTGGTCGCCAGGCTCGCATTGATTTTCGCTAGAAATGCCCGGAGGCGCCTCGAGACCAACCTGCGGGTTGTCCTACCGCAGGCGCCTGACGCCGAACTCCGAGCCGTGACCTGGCTCAATTTCCGCAATCACTCCAAGGCCTATGCCGATCTCATGCAACTGCCGAGCATGCGGGTTGCGGACATGCGCCACCTCCTCAAGGTGGACGGCGAAGAAAACCTCGCCGCCGCCCTCGCGATGGGCAAAGGGGTGATCGTTTGCTCCCCTCACATGGGGTCCTGGGAATTGGCGGCCGCAATGTGGTCGGTAACCGTGGCCCCAGTCAACCTGTTCGCCGAGGTCTTGGAACCGCGGGAACTCTATGACTGGTACCGGATCACCCGGGGGCGATTGGGGATCAGCGTCCTACCTTTGAACGGGAGCGGCCTGCGTCATGTTCTGCAGGCCCTTAAGGCCAATGAGATGGTGGTGACCGCGGTGGATCGGGATATCACCGGGACTGGGATTGAGATGGACTTCTTCGGACGACCGACCCGAGTCCCGTCGGGTCCCGCCGCCATAGCCCTGCGCTACGGCGTACCCCTGCTGCCGGTCTGTGTCTATCGGCTGCCGGATGACACCTATCAGGCGGTAGGCAACCCACCGGTCATTGCCCGGTCCACCGGCGATCGTGAGGGGGACGAACGGACAGTCATGAAGATCGTGCTCGCGCAACTCGAGGACTTCATCCGAGCTCACCCCGAGCAGTGGCATGTCCCTCACGAGATCTGGTCACCCGCCGCCCTGAGCGGGGGGCCGGCCACCCGGTGAGCTGGTGAAGATCGGGCTCGTCTCGCCCTATGATTTCGCCCACCCCGGCGGAGTCAACTCACATGTCCGCCAGCTTGGTTGGTGGCTCGAGAATCTCGGCCACGACGTTCGAACCCTGGCCCCTGGCAATCGCAGCCTCGACCCCAACGAGACGCCGGGCTTCTACAGGATCGGACGGGCCTATCCGGTGCCGGTCAATGACTCGGTCGCACGCATCACTCTAAGTCTGGGTCTGGCCAAGCGAGTCAACACCATCTTGGACAAGGAGCGCTTCGACGTCCTTCACTTTCACGAGCCTCTGATGCCCACTCTCCCCCTCACCCTCCTCCGAATGTCCACCACCGCCAATGTGGGCACGTTCCACGCCTTCGCCCGCTCCAACCTCGGGTACTACTACGGTCGGCCCCTGCTGGCGCCGTATGTCCGCCGACTTCACGCCAATATCGCGGTGAGCCCGGTGGCGAGAGACTTCGTCAAGCACTATTTCGCGGTCGATCCGGTGGTCATTCCCAATGGGGTCGACGTGGACACCTATCACCCCCATCACCACCCCATCCGTCATCTCAAGGACGGCAGCGTCAATGTTCTATTCGTCGGTCGTTTGGAGAAACGCAAAGGCTTGGGGGACCTCATCCGCGCCTATGAGTACTTGAAGCAACGGGCTCCCCGAACGCGCCTGGTGATCGTCGGAGAAGGGCCATTGAGATCGAAGGTGGAGAGCTACATTTCCAGCCGCCGAGTCGAGGATGTGGTGATGGCTGGGTACGTGCCCAAGGAAGTGCTACCCCGCTATTACGCCAGCGCCGACATTTTCTGTGCCCCGGCAACCGGTAGCGAGAGCTTTGGGATCGTGCTGCTCGAAGCCATGGCCTGCGGTCTGCCCGTGGTAGCCACCGAGATCCCTGGTTACATGGGTGTGGTCGATCCCGGCAGCGACAGCTTGACGGTCCGGCCCAAGAGCTGGGCTGAACTGGGAGCGGCATTGACGGTTCTCGCGCGCGATCCGGACTTGAGGGGCCGGATGGGTGCTGCCGGGCTGGCCAAAGCCCAGCGCTATTCCTGGCGATTGGTCGCCTCACGCATCCTCGAGGTTTATCAGGAGGCCCGGATCACCGCGTCGAGGCCGGGACAGAAGGAGAATCAAGTTGTTCACAACCCGGTTTCAGGCCTGGGTTAGGCGCAACGCCCAGCGGCTGGCTGGGGCGGTTGCGCGCCTTCCGATCACTCCCAATCAGGTCACCGTGACCGGAATGCTGATCGTATTCGCCTCATCGATCCTGGTTGGATCCGGCCACCTGGTGGCAGGCGCTGCGGTGCTTGCCTTCGGCGGCTGCTTCGACATTTTGGATGGGGCCCTGGCTCGGGTCCAGAGCCGTTCCTACCCCTATGGCGCGTTTCTCGATTCCGTTACCGACCGCTATGCGGAGGGAGCGATCTATCTCGGGATCGCGGCTTACTTCCTCGGTAACGGCGGCTCCCACCAACGCCTCTACCTGCTGGGCGCGATCCTGGCCCTGATCGGGTCCTTCCAGGTCTCATACATCAGAGCCCGGGCCCAAAGCCTGGCCTTCCGCTCCGAGACCGGCCTTTTCAAGCGCCCTGAACGCATCGTTGCCACCATCGTGGGGCTGCTGGTCCTGGGCGGAGCCCTCCTGCCCTGGGTGATCTGGTTGCTTGCGGTCCTGACCAATTTCACCGCCCTGCAACGAATCCACGAGGTCTGGGCTCAAGCCCGCGACCATCGCCGCACCCGAAACCAGACCAATAGGAGCCCGGCGAGCGGTGAGAGGGTCCCATGACCACCGGCAAGAGCGTGGTGACAGGCAGGCACCGGGGGTTGGGTTTCTGGCTTCAAGCCCTCCTGGGGCTGATCCCTATCTCGTGGTGGGCGGACTATAGCCACCATGCCTCACTGGCCTTCATTGCGGCCGGGCTGGCGATCGTCCCTCTGGCGGGGCTGATAGGTCGCTCAACCGACCAGATCGCTCTGCGGTCAGGGCCACGCCGGGGCGGCCTGCTGAACGCCACATTTGGGAACCTGACCGAGCTGATCGTGTCGATAACCCTGGTCATCGCCGGTCAATTCGAGATCGTCAAGGCTTCTCTGATTGGGGCCATGCTCGGCAACCTCCTTTTGGTGCTGGGCCTTTCCTTCCTTATCGGAGGGATCAAGCGCAAGGAGCAGGAGTTCAATCCCCAAGCGGCCGGAGTCCATTCCGCCTCTCTACTCATCGCTGTCACCGGCTTGGCCGTTCCCGCACTGTTCCTGGCCACCGCCGGTTCAAGTTCCGCATTTGCCCGCGAAGCCATCAGTGGCACCGTGGCCGCGATCCTCATCGTCCTGTACATCGCGGCCCTGATCTTCACTCAGGTCACTCACGCCCACCTGCTGGGAGTGGCGGTGGCGGACGAGAGCCCCCGCTGGTCGGTTCGCCGGGCGGCCGCCCTCCTCTGTCTGGCCGCCGTTTTGGTCGGGGTTCAGTCGGAAATCTTCGTAGGTTCATTGGGGCCGACGGTGGCCAGCTTCCATCTCTCCAAGATCTTCGTGGGCTTGATCTTGATTCCGATCATCGGCAACGCCGCCGAGAACTCATCGGCGATATTTTTCGCCATCCGCAATCGCCTTGATGTGACCCTCGAAATCGCCGTGGGGTCCTCCAACCAGATCGCGCTGTTCCTGGCTCCCGCCCTGGTCTTCATCAGCCTCGTGGTTGGTCACCCCATGGATTTCATTTTTACGCCCTTCGAGATCATCACGGTGGGCCTGGCGACCGTGATCGTGTCGGTGATCTCGCTCGATGGCCGTACCAACTGGCTGGAGGGAGCGCAGCTGGTTGGTGCCTACCTGATCATCGCGGTGGCGGCGTTTTTCCTCTGATGTCTCCGATGTCCATCAGCCCAGACACAACAAAGCCCCGGCGATGTGGCAGGCCAGGGATCGTTCCGGGGCGTCTGTACCGCAGTTTAGCCCAAATCCCCCTGTGAGCACCCCCCCTTCCGTAGCTCCCCTGGAGCTGGTTCTGGAGAGGCGGCTAAGCGCGGACCGTCTTGGCCCCTATCGCGCGGCGCGGCAAGGCGACCTGGGCAACGCCATCGCGTTGTATCGGTGGAACGCTGAGGTGTCGGCGGCGTTTATGGAGACGCTTGGATACCTAGAGGTAATCCTCCGAAATGCTCTTCATGATCAACTAGCCGCCTGGCACGCCAATCGGCAGCGCCCTGGAGAATGGTTTGACGATCCCGCTCAGGTGCTCCTTCAACACCGTCGCACCGACATCGCCGAAGCCAAAAGGCGCATCACCCTGGCGGGTCGGCCTTTAGCTCCGGGCAGAATGGTGGCGGAGTTGACCTTTGGGTTCTGGCGCTTCCTCCTCGATCGACGCTGCCAGAACACGCTCTGGGCACCAGCCCTGCGCCATGCCTTCCCAAACCTGGTACCCCAGCGCCGAGTCGATGTTTACAACCCGATCGACCGCCTCCTCCGGGTACGCAACCGCATTGCCCACCACGAGCCCGTTCACTATCTTCCTTTGGAGGCTCGCTATGACGATGTTCTAGAAATCCTCGGGTTTATCGACAGTGCGGTTCAAGGATGGGTGGCGGCTGGCAGCCGCGTTCCGGCGGTCCTGGCGACAAAGCCGTAGACATCCCAAAGCCCCGGCTGAAGGGAATCACCATGGTGTCCGAAGCGGCCCAGTGCCTTCCCAGCATGGCGGCGAACAACATCGCAATCGCCGCTCGCGCTTTTGGGGACCAGACCTCCGTCTTTGCCCAAGCGAGGGCGAGGAGGGAACTGCACAACCAGCGGCTGTATGGTTTCGTGGTGAGTCTGGAGCAAAGCCCCTTTGCAAGCGTGGTGGGACATCAGCGAGCGATCCGCCTCCTCGAGTCTCAGCTGGCGACCGAACAGCTGTCCCACGCCTACCTGTTCCATGGCGAATCCGGCTTGGGCAAGACCATGGTGGCCCGGGCCCTTGCCCGAGCACTCCTTCCGGAGGCGCGGCTCGACCGTCACCTCGTCTATTGGGAGGACGATCGGACCCGGGCCATGTCAATCGACGACATCCGGCTGCTGCCCGACCGGCAGCCCGAGTTCCATGAACTTTCACTCCAATCGTTCCTTTCCCGTAAGCCCGCCCTTGGCACCCGACGGGTGGCACTGATAACCAACGTGGGGCGGCTGAAGGATGAGGTCCAGGGCGTCCTGCTCAAAACTCTGGAGGAGCCCCACCCAGGAAGGGTGATCATTCTCACCGCTCCCTCCCTGAATCCCTTCGTGGTCCTACCGACTGTCGTCTCACGATGCCAGCGGGTGGCCTTCCACCCGGTCCCATCACCTGAGATCGAACGCTTGCTGGGCGACTTGAACGTCCCTCAGGAGCGGATCGCCGGCTTGACTCTTCTGTCACTGGGCCGGCCCGGGTGGGCGGTATCGGTGGCAACTGACCCTGACGTGATCGTCCGCCATCAGGAGTGGATGCGAAAGCTGGACGAACTCGAGGGCGGACCGCCTGACGCGGCGCTGCGCCTGGCGGCGGAGGTTGACCAGGCCAACTTCGGGTGGCGCGGCGGTGACCGCTCGGCCGAGGACCCCGTCCTGGTGGCACTGGGCAGCTGGATGATCAGATTGCGGGAACGGATGTTGGCCTCGACCAAACCGGCCACCTGGGCTCGGCTGCTGGAATTGGCTTTTGAGACCCTCGGGTACCACGAGCAGAACGTCAGCCCCCGTCTGGCATTAGAGTGCTTTCTCCTGGAGTATTCGAGAAGCACATGATGAAATTCCTGCGCTCTGGACTGGCCACATTCGCCCCCTACGTTCCCGGTCAACAGCCGGCGGACGGCGAATCGTGGATCAAGCTCAACACCAACGAATCGCCCTATCCCCCCTCTCCCAGAGTGAGCGAGGCGATCAAGCAAGCCAGCGATGAATCGCGGCGGCTCTACCCAAGCCCGACGGCGGCGCCAGCGCGGGCCGCCATCGCCAACCGATTCGGACTCCGAGCCGAACAGATCGCTCTCGGCAATGGAAGTGACGAACTCCTTGCAATGGCCTTTCGAGCCTTTGTGGACCCTGGTCAGCCGGTCGCGTTCGCGATCCCGACCTATCCAATCCTGGGACCTCTGGCCGGCATCCACGGAGCGGAGGTGCGTTCCCACCCCCTGACCGACGGGTGGCAGCTGCCGCCAGCGTTGGCGGCCGACTCAGCTCCACTCAAGTTCATCGTCAACCCCAATTCCCCGACCGGCACCTTCTACAGCCACGAGGCGATCTCGGCCGTCGTCAAGGAGTCATCTGGAGTGGTGGTCTTGGACGAGGCCTACGTGGACTTCGGGCCCAAATCCGGAATCGACTTGTTGGACCGCTTTGACAACCTGTTGATCCTGCGCACCATGTCGAAGTCGTACGCGCTCTGCGGAATGCGGATCGGCTGGGCAATGGGCAATCCCGAGTTGATCGCCGCCCTGGACACGGTCAAGGATTCGTACAACCTCAACCGGCTGGCGATCGTTGCCGCCGTGGCCGCCATTGAGGATCGCGAGTATCACGCCCAATTGGTGGCCAAGGTAATTGAGAGCCGCATCTGGCTGGAAGCCGAACTTCGGAATTTGGGGTTCAGAGTCGAGCCATCCGAGACCAATTTCCTGTTCGTTCGACCACCCGAGGGAACCTCCGCTGCCACGGTTTTCGAAGTCCTTAAGAAGGCTCGTATCCTTGTCCGCTCGTTCGATCGCCCCCCGACCGAAGGGTGGCTGCGGATCACTATCGGGACCCCCGCCGAACTGGAGACATTGGTCGCGGCCCTGACGCGACTTTTGGATGAACCTCGCGGCGTGAGGTCGTGAAGAATCAGCCGCGTCCCAAGGTCCTGCTGCTCCACCAGATTTTGGAGCCCGGCCTCACGGTTCTGAACGAGGAAGTCGACGTTGTCGCATACCCAGACGACCAGCCGGTGGAGCCGAAGTTGATCGCCCAGGCCGCCCAGGGATGTCTGGGTATCCTCAGCCTGCTCAAGGACCCGATCACCGAAGAGGTGCTCTCGGTTCCGGGACTCAAGGTGGTGGCGAATTGTGCGGTTGGGTTTGAAAACATTGATGTCGCGGCGGCCACCAAACATGGGGTGATGGTTACCAATACTCCGGGTGTGCTTGATCAATCAACGGCCGACTTCGCCTTTGCCCTGATGATGGCCACCGCCCGGCGGGTGGTGGAGGCGGATCAATTCGTTCGGGACGGTCACTTCGAAGGCTGGGGAATCGATCTGATGTTGGGGCGTGACCTCTACGGGGCGACTCTTGGCATTGTCGGCATGGGCCGGATCGGGCAGGCGGTTGCCCGCCGATCGAGCGGGTTCTTGATGAGGCTCCTTTATCACAACCGGCACCCTGTGCACCGGGACGTGGAGCGAGCGCTTCACGCCCAGGCGGTCGATCTTGACACGCTCCTGGTCGAGTCGGACATCGTCAGCATCCACGTACCGCTCACCAGCGAGACCAGACATTTAATCGGAGCCCGAGAGATCGCGCTGATGAAACCGACCGCGATCCTCATCAATACCTCCCGAGGCGCGGTCGTAGACGAGGCGGCGTTGATCGATGCGCTCAAGAACCACAGACTCTTCGGAGCTGGCCTCGATGTTTTCGAGCGCGAGCCGGAGGTACCCGCCGCCCTCAGCGCCCTCCCCAACGTCGTGCTGGCCCCCCACATCGGTAGTGCCTCCGCCGTCACTCGGGCGGAGATGTCCGAAATCGCGGCGCGCAATCTCCTGATCGGCATCCGTGGAGCCACCCCAGCCAACTTGGTCAACCCCGAAGTCCTCGCATAGGCTCGATCGGGCTTGACCTGGGCAGCCCGCTAGTCGCAGATACTCCATGAAGGAGTACCTGATGTCCTCAGCCTTCGTTCGGAAGCTGGGCGAGAAAGTCCGCAACTGCCGCTAGTGTCCTGGGCCGCAAGTTAGTGCGATAATGATGGGGTCGCATTCGGGCCGCACATCGAGGTTTACGCTATGCCAATCGGCCGACCCCACAAGGCTCCGCTTACCATCTCCGAGGAAGATCGGGCGCGGCTCCTGGG
>DASZFH010000261.1:0-16086 GCA_035939985.1 Candidatus Dormiibacterota bacterium | reverse complement strand
CCCAGGAGCCGCGCCCGATCTTCCTCGGAGATGGTAAGCGGAGCCTTGTGGGGTCGGCCGATTGGCATAGCGTAAACCTCGATGTGCGGCCCGAATGCGACCCCATCATTATCGCACTAACTTGCGGCCCAGGACACTAGCTGCGACCAGCGTCGAACCTGGCGGCAACTGAACCCGGCCAAGCAATCGCCAGACACACGGGATAGCCGGGCTCGGGCAGGCCCGCTGCGACGGAAACAGGGACTTACGTTGTCAGCAAATTTGTCTCGATAATCTCCAACCACCGTGAAAGTGGTTGTGCTATCGTCTGGGCATCTACTCATGTGGATGCCCAGCAGAGTCGTCAACTCCTACATCTGGTCTGCGAGCCGTGGTCATTCAAACACACCGCCATGGAGGTTCCAAATGGTCACTATGTCGCCCGGCAACAAGCACCATCGTCTGTCACTTCGGAAGACGGAAAAGGCAGCATTCGCAGTTGCGGTAACCTGCGCCGCGCTCGCCTTTCCGCTTGCGCACGCCCCGTTTGCACTGGCGGCCGGCACCGGACCCTGCGCACTGGCCATGCTCGATTGCATCTCCCAGGCTCCGCCACCCCTCGATCCATCCGCCTCAGGCGGGTCAGTGGGTGATTCTCAATGGGACTCCGGCTCAGGGTTCGAATGCCTGGGTGGATGCCCACCAGCCGACGACTACTCGGTGGAAGTGGAAATCGATCCCGGAATCGTCGACACCGGATGGAATGCCGGCGGCTGTTTCTAGTCCCGCCGTTTCCTTCATCAATAGCTCCGGGAGGTTAATTTCATGCTCGGCATCTCTAGAACCCCACCTTGGATTCGAGCCGCGCTCACCGGCCTGAGCGTCGCTGTGGCGGCCGTCGCTCTGCCCGTCTTATCACCAGTTCTCGCCCATGCCGACAACGGCAATCCCTGCGCTCTTGCCCCGGGGATCGAGTTCACCGCCTTCGATGGCTTGGGAGGCAGCTTGGAGGTACAGCAGCAGCCGGATGGCTCCTACGACGTTACCGTCGGCGTGGGAGTTGGAGAAGGCGGCGGGGTCGAAGCCACCCTCCAGCCAATCACGCCCGGGGAAGCCGGCATTCAGGTCAACGCGGACTACTCAATTACCTTGCCATCAGGCGCCACCGGGGTGTCGACCGAGCTGGGTGGCATGATCGTGGCGGACGGCCAGGGCGGGTACGCGTTCGCACCCGACTGGGCCCTCACCGACTCGCTCAATGGCTGGGCGGGAGGCACCAGTTCTGAGTGTGCCGCATTTGTGGGAGGCTCGATTCCCATCAAGAACCCAGTAGTCGGGCAGGACGGGTCGGTCTCTCTCCAGCTCTGGTTCAGCTTCAATTACAACCCCAATGATCCCCTCGCCTCACTCAGCCCGTTCCAATTCGGAACGTACTACACCGGTTCTGGCTGCTGCACGGCAATCGGCTCGACCCAAACGCCAACGATGTCCTACGTACAGTGGTGGATCGTCAGTGGCCTTGATGGCAAGGTCTTTGAGTTCGCCCAAACCCCGGGCCAGAACAACTTAATTCTCTACGCGGTCTGTCAAGCAGGAGTCTGCACCCCAACAGGCAACCCGATGCCTCCCGGGGGGCCGAAAACGCCACCTCTCGCCGCGTCTGGGAGTGGGGTGACTGACGGCAATGCTGGGGACAGTGGAACCATCACCTGTCTGGGCGGCTGCCCACCTCCACCTGCACCCCCCACGACCTACACGGTCACCGTAACGTTCGATCCAACCCCGATCGACCCCAACAGTCCAGCTCCGGCTCCAGCTCCAGCTCCGGCTCCCGACCCTGAACCAGGTCCGGCTCCCGACCCGGCCCTCAGCGATCCGAGCGCGGATCCAGCGAGCGGGTCCCCCGAACCTGCACCAGCTGATCCGGCCCAATCGGATCCATCAAGCACAGACCCATCGGCCTCCGATCCGTTTTCGTCCGATCCCTCAGCCTCGGGGTCGTCGTCCTACGGCGATCCGGGTTACAACGACCCCAACTCGGACTCCAGCGGCTGGAATGGCAATGGCTGTTACTAGCGAGTCGTGTTTTTGAACTTCCGGGGGAGCGGTGGCGGGGCATTCGTGGGCTCCGTCACCGTCCCACCCACCGGGGGGATCGCTTCCAAGCCAGGGCTGGTGGCTCTGATGCACGATCCATGGTTCGGCGGATTCACCAATCGCAAGCACCATCTGACCCGGCTGCTCGCGGACCAGAAACGGCTCGGGCGATGCCTCTATGTTCAGCGCAAGCCAATCCCACCCCAGTTGGTACCCGAAATCCTCGCCGCCACCGGAGTCATCAACACCGCTGCGGGCTGCCTGATTCCGGTTATCGACGGGAGGTTTCACGTGTTCGCACCTTTTGAGGGTGTCGATATCCAGGCCGAGGACATCACCCCCCTGCTGGAGCGGATGAACCTGACCGATTACTTCCTACTTACGCAGACCCCGCTGCTGGCGGACCTCGCCGTTGCCCTCCGCCCGGTGGCAACCGTCTACGACTGCACCGACGACTACAGCACCATCCTCGCCGATCGGAAAGAAGTGGTTGAACGCGGCGACCGCCTGTTGCTCGAGCAGGCGGACGCTGTGACCACGGTCTCGCAGGCGCTCCACGAGCAGAAAACGAGACTCCATCAGCGGGTGCTGATGCTGCCCAATGGCGTCGATACCGAGCACTTCGCGATTCACGACCAGCCGATCCCCCCCGACCTTGAGTCCTGGAATGGCCGGACCATTGCCGGATATGTGGGACGGATCAACTACAAATTCGACATGGCGCTGCTCCGGGAGGTGGCCCGTATGCGCCCAGAGATCCAGTTCATCCTAATCGGCCCGATAACCTGCGACGCAACGGCGCTCGCCCGGCAACCCAACGTGGTGCTCCTTGGAATCCGTGATTACCAACTCCTGCCGGCATATGTCAAGCGCTTCGACCTGTGTGTCATACCCCACCTGATCGGCGCGATCACCCATTTCATGAACCCGATCAAGGCCTATGAGTACCTTGCCATGGGCAAGCCGGTGGTATCGACCGCCATTGGTGGACTGGAGGACATCGCTAGTGAGGTGATCATCGCCGAGTCCGCAGCTCAATTCAGCGCGGGCATCGAGCGGGCGCTTGAGGCTCGATCTGTATCCGACACAGACCGCCGGCGGCGGCTGGCCCTAGGCCACACATGGAACCAACGCGCCGATCGCCTCTCCTCTCTGTTCGAAGAGCTCACTTCGCACCCCGGCCCTACGACCGTCGCGCAAGCGTGAGTGGGCACATCGCGTGGATCACCAAAGGGTTCGGGTATGGGCATGCGGCCAAAGATCTGCCAGTCCTGGAAGCGATCCGACTCTCGGAACCGAGGCTGAGAGTCACCCTTGCTTCGGCCGGGCTCGGGCTGGAGTACTACCGTCAAAGAGGTGTGCCGTGTCATGACCTCGGCATCTCAGACGACGGTTCGGACCGTGGGGCGCGCTCATCGCAGCTGATCCACGAACACCTGGCTCGGACCGGCGGTTGCGACCTCCTGGTCGGGCATGAGAGCTGGGAGGCCGTCCCAGTGAGTCGGCGTTTCCGCGTGCCTTGTGTCATTCTCACCCATTGGTTCTTCACTGAAGTCGGTAGGCCTGACATGGACCAAGCCCTCCTGGCCGGTGCGAACGCGATCGTTGTCCTCGATAGTCCCGCCGCCCATCACCAGCCCGATTTCCTGACCCAGCCAATCACCTTTACCGGATCAATCGCAAACCTGTTTGCCACTGATCAGGCCACCGCCCGCCATAACCTGGGCCTCGTTGGTCCGGGCCGGGTGATCGTCGCCTCTCTGGGAGCCTTCCGGGAGAGGAAGATTCCGGCCCTGACAGGAATCCTCGAAACGATCCTGCGCGCCTGGAGACACGACGTCTGCCCGGCCGACAGGCTACTGATATTGGGGCCCCGTGTTTTGTTTGAACCAATTGCGAGTCTTGAAGATGACAGGGTGCAATGGGTCGGTCTAACGCAACGAGCGGCTGAATACCACGCGGCAGCCGATTTGGTCCTGGCCGCCAACACATACACCACGCTCTCCGAATTGGTCCGCAACCGTTGCCAGGTGATCTCATTCGAGAATTCGGACCCGATCGACACCTTGCATTCCGATTTCTTTCGCTCCAGGAACTTGATACAGGTGGTCGCCAAGCCAGCGAGGGAGGGTGCGGCCACTGTTGAGCCGAGAATGCTATGGGGCCAAATGGAATCGGTTATGAACCGACCGGCACCCACCGGACCCACCCCCCCAGATGTGGTCTGGGCTGACCCCGGCACGGTGGCGAAGGCGGTCCTCAGCCAGTTGCGCAATCAAACCGTTAACTTCAGTTGGCATGTTGATTGACATATGCCAATGCAAGTTGTAAGGATTAAAGTTCCGTATTAGACTGGATTCATGCCTGACCCTCTGGCCTCTCGAGGCCCCCTAGCAGCCAAACTCGAGCGCCTGTTCCACAGTGTCCATTCCAAGAATCGAGGGCCCTACTCGTATGAGGAGGTGGCACAGGCCATCAATGCCAAGGGCGGACCCACAATCTCCGGCACCTACCTGTGGATGCTTCGCACAGGGCAGCGCGATAACCCGACCAAGAGTCACCTCGAGGCACTGGCGGAGTTCTTCGGGGTCTCCCCGGCCTACTTTTTCGACGATGCGGCCGCGGAGCGAATTGAAGCCCAGCTTGAATTGCTCGCGGCAATGCGCGATGCTCAGGTGAGTGAAATCGCGCTTCGTGCTTTCGGGCTCTCGGAGGCCACGCTGAAGAGCATTGTCGGCATCATCGAAGGCGCTCGCACCATGGAGGGGCTGCCTCCCGGCGACCCCCAGGGCAAGGCTGTGAGCAGGGGCCTAAGCCGAGCAAAGCGAGTGCCGCCGAAGTGACCGCAGCCCAGTTGCGAACGCTGCGACGCAGATGTGAGCGGCGCCTGGCCGTCCTGCCCATCAGCGACCCCCTCAACATCGAGACCTTTGCCGCGTCGATCGCGCAACGACGAGGCCGGCCACTAGAGATTCTGCCGATGGAGGGTGTTGGGGGCGGCACGCTTGGAGCCTGGATCGCAATCGATAATCCCCCCCGAGATCTGATCGTCTATGAGGCGGCCACCAGCGCCCTGCACCAGGAACACATCATTCTCCACGAGCTCTGCCACCTCGTATGCGATCATGGCCCTAGAGCTGTGGGTTCGGATGTCCCCCGCCTGCTTTTTCCTGACCTGCAATCAGATCTGGTCCGAGGCGTCCTTAACCGCCAGGCCTATTCGACTGTGGACGAACTCGAAGCAGAGCTCTTGGCAACGCTCATCTGTGAGCGGGCTGGCAGGGGTGCTCGGCGTACGCCCAAGCCGGTCTGTCCACCCGGCGGGTTCGTGGGGCGCTTCCAACTCTTCTCAGAATGACGTCGCTGGCCCAAGGGCTGGCCATGATCGTCCTCTGGGGGGCTTTTTTGTTCCGGATTCCAGCCCTCATTCGTCAGCCGAAGAGCGACCTCCTAGTGGCGTATTGCGTGTGCACAGGCGTCTCCGCAACCGCGGTGACGGTATCCCTTCCTTCCAACTACATGGCCCTGGACCGCTGGGTCCAGCTGCCCAACCTGAGCCTACTGATCGCGAACGAACTGATTGCGATTGCGGTCTGCGCCGGCTTTCTCCTGGTGGTCCACCTGACCGACGAGGATGTCTCCCATGCCAGTCGCCTGTGCAGGCGAATGGTCCTTGTCACCGTCGGAGTGATGTTGGTCATGTTGGTGCTCTTCGTTGGAGCCTGGCCACGCCCAGACGACCCCTTCTATTCCTCACATCAGCACGGCTCGCCGGGTTTCACCGCCTATCAGCTTCTATTTGGGGTGGATCAGGGAACGCTTCTTGGGGCAATTGGGTGGCTGTGGTGGCGTAACTCGCGGATAGCCCAAAGACCCATCATTAGGCTCAGTCTGCGTATCGGAGCCTTGGCGGGCCTGACGGGATGGCTGTTTTTTGTCAGCCAGGCTCTCGACATAGCTGCCCGCGGCCTCGACTATCTACCCCCACCATCGGAGCTGATCAACAGCGTGCTGATCACCCTGACCATTGTCCTGGGCGTTGGAGGGGTGACCCTCCCCAGTTGGGGCAAGCATCTTCACGTCGACTCCGCTCTGACCTGGTGGTCTGAGTATCGTTCACTGGTCCGGCTCGAACCTCTGTGGCGAGATATCCGAGCCGCCTTTCCAGAGGTGGTGATCCTGCCTCCCTCGACCCCGATCGGGGACCTCTCCAACCCCACCCAAGTTCATTTCAAGCTCTATCGCCGCGTGGTCGAGATCCGCGATGGCCTCCTCCTCGCCGACCCGGCCCGAAATTCCCGCCAACTCCACAACCCAGTACTGGAACGTATCGCGGCTTCCGATCGCTGGGCAGATCGGGAACCGACCGATTTCGCCGCCGAAGTCCAGGTCCTGGAGTCGCTGGCCAGAGCCTACCGGGTCAGCAGGCCTTGACGATCACGATCGCCGGGCCGGGCCGGGCCAGGTCTGAGAACCCCCACAAGGGCAGGTAGAACGAATCGATCGAGTCGTATACGGCTCCCTGGGGCAGCGCACCGACGAAGGGCCGGAATGTAGCGACCACCTGGCCCCGGGGATGGGGAACGGGCCCTGCCTGGGGCGGCCCCGATTCGTAAACGATGTAGCAAGCCTGGTCCGAAGGCAGAATCTGAAACCTCGTCGTGTACAGGCCTTGCTGGAAGCTGTCGGCAACGTTATCGCCTGTGACGTAGAGCGGGTGAAGAGGGTTTGTGGGCAGCTCAGCGGGGCCGTAATAGGGCTGTCCCCAATATGAAAGGATTCCCACGGAGGTCCCGGGGGGAAGATTGGCGTCCATCCACTGCGCGGCCAGGTCGCGGGTGTCAGTTCGAGCCAGAAGGAGATCACCGGCCACACCGGCATACAGCGAGGGCAAGAGGAGGAGTCCAATCGCGGAGGTCGCTAGTCCGCGACGCCAACCCCGAACGGGAATTATCCGAACTGTCCCTGCTGCCAGAAGGGCGAGCGCGGGGAGGGCCGGCAGAATGTATCTGAAAAACACCTCATGACTCGGGCCGAGGAGCACCAGAACGGCCGCCAGGTAGGCCAGCACGGCGATGTCACCGCGAGTTCGAAACCTTACGGCAACGGCGATACCGATGATTGCCAGTGCGTAAGCACCCAACCCGAGGCCATAGGGAATGCTGACGGTGGGGTGGAACACGAACCCGATTGAGTCGCCGCCATAGGTCCCCTGTGATCGCCCCAGCAGGAACCCAAGCCCGTTGGCGTAATCCCCCAGCTTCCCAAGAACGGGCAGGAATGGGACAGCGAATCCCACGACGGTGCCGGCGATGGCAGCCAGCATTGACCTGCCCCGAGGCTGGATGCCCCAGGCCAGGATGAGAACCGGAATCAGGGCCAGGCCCCCCGTGTACTTGGTGGCCGCCGCGGCTCCGCAAGCCAACCCCGCCAATACCATTTGACGCGGCCGCTTGGCGCCACTCGCGGACCAAAATGTGATTGCGACGGCGGCGCATTGGATCATGTCGACAGTCGCGAAATGAGCCTCGCGTACCGCGATCGGGGAAAGAGCCAGAACCATCCCCGCGACCACGGCCGCGAGCCTGCTTCGGTTCAAGCGCAGGGCGGTGAGGGTTGTGAAGACCACCGAGGCGACGAACATTGCCGCCGAGGCCAGACGGCCAGAAAGGTATTCCGCCGCTGGGTTGACGGTGGTCGCACTGCCCAGGTGCTGACCCGGGACCAGGCGTAGGATCGACTCGGCCAGACCCATCAAATAGAAGGCCAAGGGGGGATAGTTGTAGAAGAGGGGATCCCATGAACCCTCCCCGACCATGTGCACCGCCCGACCGATCATCACGTCCTCATCGGGCCGAAAAAGGAACGGAAGACCGAACCCGATCCCAACCAGGCTCAGCCCAAGCGCAGCCAGAGCCGGGAGGATCGCAACCAAACCGAGATCCACCCACCCAGGAGGACGCTTTAGCGCCCAGGCCCCCCGATCCTCACTCAAATACACGTCTTCCACAATGGGTGGCCTCCGATAAACCAAGTTTCCCATTGTGTGGATCCGACATTAAACGTCCGGGCTGAGTGTGTGGATTACACCAAGCCCAATTGTGTACAGTCGGATATACATATGGTGAGTCCGAATGGTGTAGAAAAGGAACTGCCATCCTAGACCAACGAACCAAGAAGCCCAAGGTTGAGCAACTGCCCAGGCCGGGTGAGGGAAAAACCCTGCCTCGGCTGCCATTTGGGATACCTCCCCCCCCAAAGGCGGCCCCACTGCCCCCGCTTCAGCTCAGCCCCCCCGCCGCGGACCGACCTGACCTGTGGCGGCTCTCGACGTTGGCTGATGAGCCTCCCGCCCCGCTCCCATTCGGACCACCACCGGTTCCACCCTCATATGTTCCACCCACCGGCCCAATCTGGGAAATCACCAACCCGCCCGCCGTCAATGCTGGCCCACCGCCAGCGATGGGAGTTGGCTGGGTTCCGACCGTGGCCCCCACCTTGACTGCCGCGCCCCAACAGCAAGGGATCGAAGCCGCGCCTGCCGCCTCACCAGCCCTTCCGGCAGAGCCCGGCCCGGTTGAACCAACCTCGGCCGGGCCCTCGGGGATTTCGATTGACGAGGTTACGGCACCGCCACCACTGGCTTGGGCAATCACCGAAGAAGCCACTGGAGTGGCATCCTCAGCCGAGTTCGAACTCGGCCCCAACGCTTCGGCGGCCACGCTCGAGCCGGCTTCAATACCGACGCCGTCGGTTGCGCCGTCCGCCGCAACCACCACCGAATCCGACGGGTACCCGACGGCATATCTTGAAACGGTCGCACCGCCCGCGTTTCGGATCTATGAACCAGCAACCGACTCCGGCCCCGCCAGCGACCCGGTTCTGAAAGTCAGTCCGAGCTTTGAGCCAGCGCTCACCTCCGAGATTGAAGTCGATCCCGCGCCTGGATGGGTGATCTTCGATCCGGAGGTGTTCCCTGTGCTTGGCGAACTGGGGGCCCCCGAACCCCCGCCGGTGGTTTTCGAGCCCATCTTCCCCGTCGCTCCCCAGGCCTTGGTCACGCCACCGCCGACCGCCCCCACAACCCGAACCTACCAGCGGACACCCGCCGCCCCACTGCCCGCCCCGGCTCTGCGCTACGGAGGCTTTTGGATCCGCGCCCTGGCGGGGACGATAGACAGCGGGTTGGTGCTCGGCCCGTTGGGCTGGACGATGTGGCGAATGTTGAATTCCGGAATCGATCCAGCAACCCTGCAGGCGTCGATACCCGGCCTGGGGCTGTTCGTGGCGGTTGCCATCTCCACCTATCACATCGCCCTCTGGTCAACCGGGGGAACGCTCGGGATGCGTCTCCTGCACCTCCGAATCATCGACGCCCACAGCGGGCGCTACCTCTCGGCAGGCCAGTCGGTGCTGAGACTGATAACCATCGTCATCTCTCAGCTTCTGCTCTGTATAGGCCTGATCTGGGTTGCATTCGATCCTCACAAACAGGGTTGGCACGACAAGGTGGCCAGCACCGTCGTGGTCCGGGTCTGAAGATCCCTCAAAGCAGACGGCGAATCAGGGTCCTGAGTTGGGGGTCCATCGCCCCGTCGTAAACGGTGACGGTCTCGGACCGCTCCGCGATCGTGACGGTGAGGTCGTATTGGAAACGGTCGGCGCCGGTGGGCGGCGGATCCATGGCCGGTCGAGGTGATCCCTTGACCACTTCCTGAATCGATGCCTTCTCGTCAGAAGTCAGTTCTCCGGAGTGCACCACCACTCGACGCGTGATCCCCGCCACCCCGCCGCTGCGAACCACCTCAAGGTGAAATTCGGACTCACTCACAGCCTGCCCACCTCAGGATGGCCGTCAACTGACAACCACACCGACGCTCCGCCAGGCGTCGGTGACCGCCACCACCTCAGTGGCGCTCGAACCGTAAAGCCGCCTTGCCTGCGCGGTCGTGACCGCCGCGAAGTCGGCAAATTGAGCGTCCGCACGCAATTCGGGGTCGCACAAAGCCGCGTACCAGATCCGACCGGCTCTCTCCCATGCATGCCCGCCAAGGGCGAGCGCCACCTGATGAAAGGCTCGGTTGGGAATGCCTGAATTGATGTGAACTCCACGGTTGTCAGCTGATGTTCGAACGTAGTCGCGCATATGACCCACCTGCGGATCTCCCTGGTAGGCACTGCCGGGGTCGGCCATGGATCGAAGCGCGCCCCCACCCAGGACCGGTCCGACGATCCCAACCCCTACCAGCCAGTCTGACTGTGCGGCGGTCCGACCCAGGTGGCGCTGTTTGATGAGCATTCCGAACACGTCCGAAATCGATTCGTTGAGGGCTCCACTCTGGGCGATGTAGATCAGGTTGGCGGTGTACTGAGTAACACCATGAGTCAGCTCGTGGCCGATGACATCGAGCGCGGCCGTGGTGCGGGTCAGAATCTGCCCGTCGCCGTCACCGAAAAGCATGCGGGCACCATCCCACATGGCGTTGTCGAAGTCGATGCCATAGTGAACCACGCCTTCGAGCCCCATGCCCCGGTCGTCTATGGAGTCGCGCCGAAAAAGGTCCCAATAGAACGAATGAGTGGCGCCCAGGCCATCGTAGGCCTCATTGACCGCGAGGTCCTGACCTGAGGGCTCGCCCTCCCGGCGCACGATCTGATCCGCTTCGGCGTCCTCGCGGTTCTCCGCATCGAAGATGGTCCTGGACAGGGTCCCGCGACGGCGGCCGGCCAGCTCAGCTCTGAGGGAAGACCTAACCCTCAGGGTTCGATGCAGCCGCTCAGTTCGGATCGTGCTATCGCTGCGCAGGGTGTCGAGGGCCCAGCCGCGCTGCTCAGGAGTCCCTGTCCGGGCGATCTGTTCCAGTACGAAGGGCGGGACAATCGAGCAGAAGCGACAGATCGGCGTGGTCATCAGAACATGTTATTGATGTCCCAGATGGCGGTGTGCAACTGCCGACTTGCTCACGATCGACGTTTGCGGCACCATGGCCGCATGCTTCTCCGGCCACCAATCAGTGGGGCTCAACTTTGATCAATCCGACCGCGGCCGGCTTCATCCTCGGAGCGGAACTCGGGGTGATGGTCGGTGCGGTCTTCATGTTCGTCCGCACAATCAGACGTCGACCGCGCGACCTCGAATAATCCCGGGATAATTCCGAGCGAGATACGCTTCCGGGCAACGTGCGCCGGATCGTTATTTTCTATCTGATCGCCTTCGGAATCACTTGGGCCGGAGAATTCGCCGTGATTCTGAGCGGCGGGTTCAAGAGCGCGAGCCTGATTGTCCTCTACAGCCTTGCGTTCACCAGTCCAACGATCGCCGCCATCGCGGTGACCCATTGGGAGGGCGGCTCCCCCGCAGTCCGCCGCTTGCTCCGGCAGGCCCTTTTTTGGCGCTGGACCCCGATCTACCTGATCGCCTTGACGATTCCCAATGGAATCCGCCTGGTCGCGCTCTACCTGAGCGGGTGGCGGGGCCCGTGGTGGTCACTTGCCCCTGCGGATGTGTTTGGTTACTTTCCTTTGCTCTTCCTGGCTCCGATGATTTTCGAAGAGTTTGGCTGGCGTGGGTATGCCCTGCCCAGACTTCAGGAGCGCTGGAATCCGCTCCTGGCCGGGCTGATCACCGGGTTGCTCTGGGCGTTATGGCACCTGCCGATCTGGTTCCTTCCGGCTAATTCAGCACCTCACGGCCTGCTCCCGTTTTACTTTCTCTGGCAAACCGCCGCCGGAGTGGTTTCGGCCTGGGCCTACAACGCCTCCGGACGGTTGCTGACCGCCGCCATGGTGTTCCACGTCGGACTCAACCTGGGCCTGGTGGCCACGGTTCCTGCGTCGCTCCCCTATGCGGCCATTGGGATGGCAGCCGTCGCCGCCCTCCTGGCTCGTCCCCTGTCCAGGGCTTGGACTCGGGGCGGACAACCGTCGGCTCCGGCCGTAGAGGGATAATCAACCAACATGGGCACGATCAGTCTCAAGGCGGGAGCCTTCACCGAGAGCGTGATCCGGGAGATGACCAGGCTTAACCTCGCCTTGCACGGCCCTGAGCGTGCCATCAATTTTGCCCAGGGTTTCCCAGATTTCCCTCCCCCCGATGAGATCATGGCGGCCGCCCATCGGGCGCTCGACGCCGATCACAACCAATACGCGCTCACCTGGGGCGCACCCGCCCTCCGACAAGCCGTGGCCGAAAAGCAATCGCTGGCGTGGGGGCGACCAGTCGACCCCGAAACCGAGGTCACCATCGTCTGCGGGGCTACCGAAGCCATGATCGCAACCCTCCTCGCCACGACCGATCCCGGCGCCGAAGTCATCATCTTCGAGCCCTTCTACGAAAACTACGGGCCCGACTGCATTCTCAGCGGCGCCACCCCGCGCTACGTTGCCCTCAAACCACCAACCTGGACCTTCGACCCCGAGGAACTGACGGCCGCCTTCTCGTCGCGGACCCGGGCGATTGTCGTCAACACTCCACACAACCCAACCGGCAAGGTGTTTACCCGGGCCGAGTTGGAACTTATCGCCGGCCTCTGCCAACACTATGACAGCCTGGCGATCACCGATGAAATCTATGAGCACCTGGTTTATGAAGGTGAGCACATAAGCCTCGCCACCCTGCCTGGTATGGCCGAACGGACCATCACCATCAGTGGAGCAAGCAAGACCTACTCCGTTACCGGGTGGCGGATCGGATGGGTGATTGCACAGCCCGATCTCAGTGTTGGAATCCGCAAGGTGCACGATTTCCTTACCGTGGGAGCTGCCCATCCGCTCCAGATGGCGGTGGCTGAGGCATTGCGTTTTCCGGCGAGCTTCTACCGGCATCTGCTGGACGAATACCGCGACCGGCGGGAGGCCATGGTGCTCGGGTTGAGAGCAGCGGGATTCGAACTGACCGCACCTGACGGCGCCTATTACGTGATGGCCAACTTCGAGGCGTTGCACCCCCCGACGGGGTCGGATGACGTGGCTTTCGCCCACCACCTGATCGACCACCTGGCCGTGGCTACCGTGCCTGCGTCCAGCTTCTTCCGCCGCCCAGAGTTGGGGCGCGGCTACCTGCGGTTCAGCTTCCCCAAGCGCCTGGGGACCATCGAGCGCGGCATAACCGCCCTCACCAACCTGGTCAGATTGAGTTAGCGTTAGCAGGGTGAGTCGCGATCAGACGATGAGGCCTTTGGTTGGATTCGAGTCCAAGCGGAGAGGGCTCGCAGCGACGGTCGGGATCGTTGCCATGATCACGGCAATGTCAGGCCCAATCGTGGCCCGTGCCAGTGATGACCAAATTTCGACCTACACCGTTACCGACCTTGGCGGACTGACACCACCTGGTTCGGATGGATATTGCAGCGCCACCGGCCTCAATGATTCCGGCACCGTGGTGGGGGGTACGGGAACCGCGTATGCGGCCGACACCCGCGCCTTCCTTTGGCAAGACGGCACCATGACCGATATCAGCCTGGGCGGATTCGAAACCTCCTCAGCCAGCGCGATCAACGACGAAGGGGAGGTGGCTGGTAACTCGAATACCTTCAGCCCCACGACCTATACTCACCAAGGCTGGATCTGGCGTTCCGGCGAATACCGGACGGTTGGCTCCGACTTCACCCCGATCGCAATCAACCAGCATGGGTTATTGGCCGGACTAGGAGTTGACAGCTCTGGAACTCGGCGCGCTGAGGTGTGGAAACGGGGATTGGCAACCTTCCTGCCCCCCGATGGGGTTCAGAGCGATGCGACCGCGATCAACGCGGCCGGCACGACAGTCGGCGAGTTCTATACCCCCACTGACAGCGGTATCCCACCTACTCGGACAATCGCTGTCCATGCCGCGCTCTGGCGCGATGCCCATCTCACCGATTTGGGGCAGTTCGGGCCGGCCCTCCCGGATACGATCGCATTCACCACCGCAATCGACAGTCGCGGCTGGGTGGTGGGCCAATCGACCGCGCCAGGGATGCTCGCGCGTGCTTTTCTATGGCGGGACGGCGTTATGACCGACCTTGGAGCCCTTCCCAATTTCGCCAACAGCCGAGCGAACGGGATCAACGACGCGGGCCTGATCGTCGGATCTTCCAGCCTCTACATCGGGTGGGCTGGTCTGACCGTGACCAGGGCGACTCTGTGGGATCGGGGCAAGGCGATCGACCTCAACAGCCTGAAACCGCCCGGCTTTAAAGGCACCTTGATCGAAGCAACAGCGGTCAACAGGTCCGGACAGATAGCGGGCGAATTCTCGATCGACCCGTACCCGACCAACTCATATAACTACCGCTGCTTCCTCATGAGCCCCACCCACTCAGAGGACTAGAGGGCTAGGCGAACTCGACCGCGATGTAGCCACAGCCCCCAGCGAAGCATCCCGATCCGTTGGAGCTGGTGACCCAGAACGTCCCCACCCAGTGGTAGGGGCCCATGATGTTGGCCTTGTGCTCGGGGCTGTTCATGAACATGGTGTTGAGCTGGTTGTCATCGATACCGGCCGACCACCAGCCGATGTTCTCGCCGCCTTGAACAGCGTCTGGCTGACATTCAAGTGATTTCATCGCCCCCGACGTATGGCTGAGGGACCCCTGGTCGGCGATTCTCTGGGCGTTTTCCTGAGCGACTCCGACCAGGCAGTTGCTCCAATTGAGGGGACCGAGACCGGCGGCGGCCCGATCGGCGTTGATCAGAGCTTGCTGGGCCGATCCAATCACCAGCGGTGCGCTTGGCGTTGGCGATGGGGGGGGCACCAGCGCGACGGGGAGCGCCGGGAGGGCTGCGACCGGAGCGGGCAACACCGGCGTGGCGTGAGCTGATGGACTCGCCGCTGCTGGAGAGGGGGCTGAGGCCGAAGTCGGAGGAGCGACGGTTGGGTCTACCGGATGTAACGCTGGAACCGCGGTGGGTACGGCAGCCTCGGTTGGCAGATCAACCGGTGTGGCGGTCGGATCCGGAGCCCGCTCGGCGCTGACGGGGAGAGCCGCCGGGATGGTATCGATTGTGGACGCCAGGGCCGCCGGTCCCGGACGTGAACCCTCCGGCGAGGCGACGAGCGCGACCGGCGTGGTGGCTGGGTGGGACGCAGCCGCCACCGGGCCGGCGGCTGAAGTCACCCAGGTCGCGCTGACCAGGGCGATTAGCGAAGTAATCGCGATCTTGAATAAAACTCCCATTTCCCATCCCGGCCCCACCCCCTGGGGGACGCCGCGGATTGGTTAACGGGAGATGAAAGGGATGCCCTGCGAGGCCAGGAGCGGATTCGGAGGTTTGTTTGGGGTAAGGCTCCAGCAGGATGGGGGCGAGACCCCGACGCGAGGGAATTGCTTCCCGGTGGGGGCCTGGGGGCGAGACTTCACAGCCACCATTGCGTAATCGCGACGTCCTCGTCATCGTGGAGGGATTCCCAAAGCAAAGAAGGTCAGAATTGCACTAGAACGACGTTTTGCGAAGGTTCGGCAGCGAGGTTCCCACTCGATCTTCCGGGTGGGCAATGAAATCGCCGTGTTCGCCTACCACGACGGAGTTGAGTTAGCCGATCGGCAGCTACGCCAGATCGCTCTCCAATTTGGGCTGTCTTTGTTCGAGCTGAAGGAGCTGATATAACATGGCGTCCATGACTGCCGTGGGCCGAATTCCGGTTGACTTCTACTTTGACGAACAGGTCCTAACCTGGCATTTCCACACCCAAGAACCCCGAATCGTTGGTGGGGGCCAGGCAACCCTTGAGGATGCCCGTCGAGCTGCAGCTGAGGCAATTGCCTTTGCTCTTGAAGGGCTCCCTCCGGCCCACCCCGAAGGTCAGATCGAATACCTCGATGTCGCTGTAGGCTGAGTTGCCCTAACTGGTCTTTGAGTCAGCCTTGGGTGCTGGCTTCGATTCCGTCTTGGCCGGCGCGGGCTTGGATTCACTGGGTTTGGAATCGCCCCCTTTGGACTCGCTGGGTTTGGACTCCGAACTGGAGGATTCCGACGGCTTCGAATCGCCGCTCGGGCCACCGCCCGATTCACCGCCTTCGCTTTTCCCCG
>DASZFH010000260.1:0-4814 GCA_035939985.1 Candidatus Dormiibacterota bacterium | reverse complement strand
GGCAGCCGGCCAGCGAGCCTCGTCCTCTCACACCGGCGCGCTGCTCGCCGCCAAGGACGCGACGGTGGATGCGCTCTTCGAGCAATCGGGAGTGGTCCGCTGCGAGTTCTTGGGGGAGATGTTCGATGTCGCTTCGGTGCTCGCCAATCAGCCAGTTCCAAAAGGAGACCGGGTGGGGATAATCACCAACGCGGGGGGCTTCGGAATCCTCTGTGCGGATGCGTGCGCCGCAACCGGGCTGAGGGTCCCCGAGCTGTCCGAGCGGCTCCGCGCCAAGCTGGGTTCCTTCCTCCCGGCCGAAGCAGGAGTTGGGAACCCGGTGGACATGGTTGCCAGCGCGCCTGGCGATGCTTACGAACGCGCCATCGATTTGGTTGCGGCCAGCGGTGAGGTCGATTCTGTGATCGCGATCTTCGTCCCACCCCTCGTCACGCAACCCCAGGATGCGGCCGCCGCGATCCGCCGGGCAGCCGACCGGATCGCCGGCAAGATACCCATCGTTTCGGTATTCACCCAGGATGCCGCCCCGCCGTCAGTCCTCGGGGTGGGAGTTCATCGGGTTCCGGTATATGGGTTCCCGGAAGAAGCTGCCCGAGCGCTCAGCGGAGCACGGCGCTGGGCCCGCTGGCGGCAAGACGCGACCGACCCCGTCATTGAGCCGTGGGGTCCCCACACTGACGAGGCGCATGCCTTGATGGCCGAATCCTTCAGCTCACTCGGTGGCGGGTGGCTCGATCCAATTGAGACGGCGCGTCTGTTGGCCTGCTACGCGATCCCTCAGGCACGCTGGCTGGTCGCTCCATCCCCGGTTGCCGCCGGGGCCGCGGCGGCGGAACTGGGGGGTTCAGTAGCCCTCAAAGCCTATGGCCCCCAGGTGATCCATAAGACCGAACTGGGGGCGGTAAAACTCAACCTCCGCGGTGCGTCCGAGGTCAGAAAGGCGGCCGAGGAAATGCGCGATCGTCTGCGGGCGGCGGGTAACACACCAGCCGGATTCCTGATTCAGGCCATGGTGCCCGAGGGAGTGGAAATGATTGTCGGCATGGCCCAGGACCCCCTCTTCGGGCCGGTGGTCGCCTGCGGTGCCGGTGGTACCGCGGTTGAACTGCTGAAGGACGTCCAGGTACGCCTTAGCCCCCTAAGTGAGGCCGATGCCCACGCAATGATCCGGCAACTGACAACCTTCCCACTCTTGGATGGATATCGCGGCCGACCAAAAGCCAATGTGTCGGCCCTCAAGCAGTTGCTGATGCGAGTCAGCACGATGGTCGAAGAGCAGCCGATGATCGCCGAGCTGGACCTCAATCCGGTCATCGTCACGGCCGATGGAGCGTTGGTAGCCGACGCCAGGGTCAGGATCGAGTCGAACCTACCCAAGCCCCCACTGGGATCCCGCCCCCGGGGGTAGAAGGGGCTGACGAGGAAACACTACGACACGAAGAGACGAAAGACGCACGAAGATTTGGCGTTGGATCACGATCCAAGCCCGTAACTGGTTCCGAACCTTCGCGCTGGCAGTAGCCCTCATCCCCATCTCGTCTTCGTGGGTCTTCCCCGACTCGGTATCTTCGTGTTTCCTCGTCCCCAAGTTCAGTCGGGTCAAGCAGTCTCGATCACCGATAGAACATTGCCGGCGGGATCCTTGAACCATGCGATGGGAGGGCCCCATT
The DNA here is from genome assembly GCA_035939985.1 of Candidatus Dormiibacterota bacterium. Classification (GTDB taxonomy): domain Bacteria; phylum Chloroflexota; class Dormibacteria; order Dormibacterales; family Dormibacteraceae; genus DASZFH01. Next base: position 3,144 of record DASZFH010000260.1, on the reverse strand, counting down.
TCCGGTACACGCCCTTCTCATCAACGCCTTCGTAGCTTTCGAAGATGATTCCGCGCTCTGCCAGCTGAGTCACCGCGGTTTCGATATCCGGGACCGGGAAGTTAAGGATCGTGTAGGTCGCCGCGAGGTGGTCTGGTTTGGGGTAGACCAGTGTGTCGCGGTCACCCGCGATGTGGAGATGAAGCATGCCATTCTCTTCCGACGTCCGCAGCCCAAGGGTCTCGCCGTAGAACTGCTTGGCCAGGGCAATGTTGTCGACAGAGAATCCGCTGAACGCCTTGGTGTGTTCAAACATCGACGCCCCCATTTGACATGCGCAATTTGGACCTGCAGCGGCTTGAACGGGCGAGAGCTCGGTCATCGGTTCGATTTACTTCGATTCGGTTTGAAAACACCTGGCCTGGGCTCTCGGCCCGTTCCAACATCATCGTCCTCCCGCCCCAAAAGGGCAAGGGACAAAGGCCTGTGGATTTCAGGTCCCGGGACGGACGGCGAGGATTTGCGTGTTCCCTACTCTGAGCCAGGAGTGGTGGTATGCCTTACCAGATACGCCGCAGCCTCTGCCCGCCGAGCCACCTCCAGCTTGGAGAGGATGGTCGAGACATAGTTCTTCACAGTCTTCTCAGCGAGCCTGAGCTGTTCACCAATTTCGCGATTGGTCAAGCCTTCGGAGACCAGGCCCAGGATGCGCTCCTCTTGCCCCGAGAGCCGAGCCAGCTTCTCATCCTTCATCAGGTGCTTGCCTCGACGGAGCCGATCCAGGACTGCCGTGGTCACCGCCGTATCGAGCAGGCTCTGCCCCGAGCCAATCGCTCTGATGGCACGAACCAGGTCGTCGCCCCGAACCTGCTTGAGGACGTAACCCGAGGCCCCGGCCATGATCGAAGCGAAGAGCGCCTCATCGTCGGCGAAGGACGTCAACATCAAAACGCGCGTATCCGACCGTTGGGCCCGGATCTCCCGGGTGGCCTCGATCCCGCTGCCATCCGCCAACCGGACGTCCATGACGATCACGTCCGGCCGCACTCGTGCGGCCTCGCGGATGGCGTCGATGACGCTGCCGGCTTCGGCCACAACAGACAGGTCGGCGTTGGTCTCCAGCATCGCTCTGATGCCGGAACGGACGACCTCATGGTCGTCGACAAGCATGATCCGTAGCTTGGCTGCATCCATCCGACCAATCTTGGCAGCAACCAGCGTGGTCATGCACCGCCTATCGACCCCCTGTGGCCAGGACCAATGGCACCTTCCTTTGACCAGGGGTTAATCTGAGGCGGATAGGTCAGACCGGCTAACGATCCCTTCCAGACGGCCACCCCCGTCCAGGACCACGAGGTGCCGAAGGTGGTGCTTGATCATCAGATCCTGAGCTTCTTGGATGGGGGTCGTCGCCGCAACAGTCACCACAGAACCGGAGCCCGACAGGTCCACCGGAGACTCAGCCTCACCTACGAGGGCCACCACGTGGCCCTGCGGATCCACAATCGGCAAAGCACCGATCTGATTCTCTCGCATCACCCTGGTAATGACTTCCGGCGATGTGGTCTGGGTGGCGATATGCACCCGCCGGGTCATGACCTGAGCCACGGTTCCGATTGTGGCCCTGGAACAGATCTCCACCATTGGATGGTGCTACAGGGATCGGATCCAATCCAGGGCCGTTGGTCCCTTCTCGGTGCGGTCCTCAGTCCAGTTGACCCAGGGCTCGGGATCGGCCTGTCCCACACCGGCAATTGTCAATACGGATTGAGCCAAGCCGCCCGGTGTACGCTCTGGATCGGTGGCAACCGAGAATAGAAATCGGGAGGCCTTGATCGAGGCCGGCCTGGCTCTCTCGTCTGAACTCTCCCTGGCGGTGGTGCTGCAGCGAATCGTCGACCTCGCGGCACAAATCACCGATGCCCGCTACGGGGCCCTCGGAGTGGTCGGCCCAGAGGGCAAGCTCAAAGACTTTGTGACCACGGGGATAGCCGCTCAGGACCGCCGACTGATCGGACGACTCCCTTCAGGAGAAGGCGTGCTCGGTGCCCTGATCCACCACCCCTACCCACTGCGGCTGGAGGAAATCTCTCGAGATCCGCGATCGGTCGGGTTCCCCGCCAACCACCCGCCGATGCACACCTTTTTAGGGGCTCCCGTCAGGGCCCAGGGCAAAGTCTTCGGCAACATTTACCTGACTGAGAAGCGCGACGGTCTGCAGTTTACCGACGAGGATGAACGCGACCTGTTGGTGCTGGCCACCCAGGCCGGGATCGCCGTGGCCAACGCCACCCTGTACGAAGAGGCAAAGGAGCGCCAGCGTTGGCTGGAGGCCTTTGGCCAGATCGGCTCAGCCATCCTCAGCGGTGCCGGCCTCGACCTGGTGCTCGACACCCTGGTCAGCCTGGCCCGTGAGCTTGCAAGTGCGGATATCGCACTTCTCTCGACCCCCGATCCGGGTGGCCAGCAGCTGATCGTTCTGGCCGCGAACGGACAGGGGCAAGGCAGCTTGGTTGGGACCACGATGGCCATTGACCCCTCCCTCGCCGGGCGGACGCTGACTACAGGCGAGCCCATCCTGGTGGAAGACGCCAGTCAGGCAGCCGGCGCCGACCAGGACGTGGTGGAGGCCGGCCACATGGGACCGCTGATGGTTCTTCCCCTCAAGGTTCGAGATCGGGTACTGGGAACTCTGAGCATTGCCCGCGCCCGAGGCGCAGACCCTTTCTCTCGCGACAGTCTTGTGCTCCTGCAGTCGTTTGCCGACCAGGCAGCGGTCGCGCTCGACTACGCCCGGGCCCGAGGCGACGCCGAGCGGCTCGCGGTTATGGACGATCGGGAACGCATCGCCAAGGAGCTCCATGACGGGATAATCCAATCCCTGTTCGCTGTCGGAATGGGATTGCAAGCCGCGGCGATTGAACTTGGTGGCCCTGATTCGGCCAATCGCGCGGTACAGGCGGCAGCTCGCCTGGATCGGTCGGTGACCGAGATCGATCGCGTTATCCGAGACTTGCGAAACTACATATTCGGATTGCGCCCGGGGTTGCTGGCCGATCGTCAGCTCGACCAGGCACTTCACGCTCTCGGGGACGAGGTGACCCGTACATCTGGGCTACCGGTCGCGGTTGAAGTCGATCCAGCCGTTGCGGCACAGATGACGGG
>DASZFH010000259.1:0-2787 GCA_035939985.1 Candidatus Dormiibacterota bacterium | reverse complement strand
GCCCAGCGCAATTCAGTCAGCTTGCTGACCGCCGCCGACCCTGGCGCGGAATCTGGTACTGCGGGATTGGAAGAGTTCTGCGCGGAAGTCAGGCTGGTCCCCAAGAGGGTCTCCGGCCAGGGCATGCGGCGCCGGCTGGGCCAGCTTGCCACCCTGGCTTCACCCAGGTCGTTTCAACGCTGGCAAGTGTGCACCCCCGCCTTCCAGCAAGCGCTCGACCAATGGCTGAGAGCAGATCGATTCGACATGATCATCGTCGACGGCGCCCACTTAGCGGGTCTACGGTTGCCCTCCGGGGTTCCGCTTGTCCTCGATGAGCACAACATCGAGTACGAGTTGCTGGCCCGCCATGGCGCCGGCGAGAGGTCCGTCGCCCGCCGATGGTTCAACCAACTTGAGCACCTCAAGTGTTTCCGCGAAGAGACCTCTTCTTGGAAGAGATTCGATGGGTGCTTATTCACCTCCGACCGCGAAGCCAAAGTAATGGTGGGTGTGGCCCCTCAGACCAAAGTCGTGGTGGTGGGCAACGGAGTCGATATCGAATACTTCCAGCCGCATCCCATTGCTGTGGGCGAGGTTCGGCTGCCGGACCCCAAGATTGTCTTCACCGGGCGCATGGACTACCGGCCCAATGTCGACGCGGCCCACCACCTGGTCGAAGACGTGCTTCCGCTAGTTCGGCTGGATCACCCGACGGCACAGGTCTGGGTGGTCGGGATGAACCCACCGACCGAACTCACGCGGATGGCTGCGCGGACGGCGGGGGTGACTGTCACCGGCGCGGTGGACGATGTCCGGCCGTATCTGCGAGAGGCCGCGGTGGTGGTGGCGCCGCTCCGAATGGGCGGCGGAACCAGACTCAAAATTCTGGAAGCGATGGCGATGGGCCAGGCGGTGGTGAGCACCCATCTGGGCTGCGAGGGGCTGGATGTCCGCCCTGATCAGGATCTCTTGGTGGCCGATTCGCCCGCCGAGCAGGCGGCCGCCATAGCGCAGGTGCTCTCCGACCCGGAGCTGGCGAGCGCCCTGGGGCGATCGGGGAGGGCCAGGGTGGTTGAGCTCTACGGCTGGGACGCGGTTACGGCGGGACTGGACGACTTCGTGCTCTCAATCGTCCAGAGGCACCGCGAGCGCGGGCCTAACAGTCCTTCGTAGCCCGGATCCACGCGGATTACCGGTCAAATGCCCCCTCCAGGTCGCCCCGACGGAGTTGAATAGTTCGGTGCGCAGGGGGGCGAGTTGGGTTTTGGCACTGGTGCCGATAGTGACTTTGGCAAACTGCTGGGTTGCTCAGCCGGTGCTGGCAGCGGCGGTGCCCGGGTCGAACTGCAACCTCTTCCCCGCCGACAATGTCTGGAACACGGACATCTCCCAACTACCGGTCAACACCCACAGTGCGGCCTGGTTGGCCTCCAGCGGGGCCGCGAGCGGGCGGCTGCTGCATCCCGACTTCGGGGGCCCTCCTTACGGTATGCCCTACAACGTGGTCGACAACTCTCATCCCACCAGCAATCCAGTCTTCGACTACGGGGACGAGAGCGACCCGGGGCCGTACCCGACTGGACCGGATATCCAGATCGAAGGCACGCCAGGTGACGGCGGCGACGACCATGGTCTGATCGTGAACAAGGACACCTGCAAGCTCTACGAGATCTACAACGACGGCCGGGGCGACGGCACGGCCGGATCGGGGGCGATCTGGAACTTGAATTCAAACGCTCTGCGACCAGCCGGGTGGACTTCCGCCGACGCGGCTGGACTTCCCATTCTCCCCGGCCTGGTCAGGTATGACGAAGTCCAGGCGGGGGCGATCAAGCATGCAATCCGCTTCACCGTCCAACGAACCGATACCAGTTATCTGTGGCCCGCCCGCCATCAGGCTGGGTCGGCGAGCGATCCCAACTTACCGCCGATGGGGGCTCGGTTCCGGCTGAAATCAAGCTATGACATCTCGAGGGCCAGCCCCCAGGCCCAGATCATCCTGACCGCCATGCAGCACTACGGAATGATCCTGGCTGACAACGGGTCCAACTGGTATTTCCAGGGCACCGAGGACAGCCGGTGGAGCGATTCCCTCTTGAGCGAGCTGAAGGGAATTCCAGCAAATCAGTTCGAAGCGGTGGACGAGTCATCGCTGATGGTGAATCCCAATTCCGGGCAGGCCGCCCAGCCTTGCGGCCCCAACCCGCCGGCGGCCAGCCCTTCCGCCCCTTCCTCCCCAACCGACTTTTATTTCGCCGAGGGATTTACCGGGGCTGGGTTTGAAGAATGCCTATCTCTGTTCATGCCCGCTACCACTGGGACCGCCGCGATCGACTATTTCACCGAATCGGGACACCTTGCAACCCAATATGTCAGCCTCTCGGCGGGGCAGGTGGCGCGAGTGGATGTGGCGGCGGCGGTGGGCGCGGGCCATCAGGTGTCAGCCCAAGTCGCCCTTCCAGGACCCGGCATAGCCGAACGCAAACTGAGCTTCGACTTCGGCCAATGGCACGGGTCCACCGACCTGGTCGGAACTTCAGCACCCGCCTCACAATGGGATTTCGCGGAAGGTTCCACGCTGTCGATTTTCAGCCAATATCTGACCCTTCAGAACTCAAACCCCAGCCCGGTGACAGTTGACCTCCATTACCAAACGGACATGGGGGCCCATCCCACCAAAACAACCGTTCTAGCTCCCTCCAGTCGCACCACCATCGAAGTGTTCAAGGGCGATCTAAACGACAATCCGAATTGCAGCCCAAGCCTGGGCACCTGCGGGATCGGGCCTGGAGTTCAAGGAGATTC
>DASZFH010000258.1:0-3117 GCA_035939985.1 Candidatus Dormiibacterota bacterium | reverse complement strand
GGACCAGGGCGTCGGTTCCGAGTGGTTTCCTGGAAGTCGAGGATTTCTGGATCGATCAGTCAGGCGTGATCCTGGCCGCCACCGAGCTCGGTCTGATCAGCTCGGTGGACCAGGGCCTGACCTGGCATCCGGCGTTTCGCTCCAGCCGGATGACCGCAGTGACGGGGACCGGGCCGGAACTCTGGGCCGGGGCTTGGCGAGGCGGCATCTACCGGTCCGGGGATGACGGGGTGACCTGGACCTCAGCCGCTCAGTTGGGACTGGGGATCTGGGGAATGCTGCCCGCGGACCCACCAGTTCTCGCCACCACTGGAGGCTTTTATACCGGATACAGGTTGACCAGCTTGGGCGGCCAGGAAGTGACCGGCCTGTTCACCGGGGGCGGTGGCCTCTACGCGACTGTGGCCCAGGGCTTTCTCTATCAGTCCGCCGATGGTGGCAAGAGCTGGCGGGAAATCCTCCAGCCCCAGGGCTAGGCCAAGAAAGAGGGCGATCAGGCCCAGGTCCAGGTAGTTCGGCGCCAGCACCCGGCTCGGTTCGAACACCGCCAGAATGAATGCTCCGGTCCAGAGCCAGCCTGCCGCACCTGACCTAAAGCCGTAGCGGACCCAGAGCCCCAAGACGAGGGCCACCCCTGCAACTTGGAGTGGAACGGTCGCAGCGAACGCCGCCCAGCGGTTGGAGATGAGGTGGTCACGCAGAAGGAGACCGGGGACGCTGAGCCCACGGATTGGGTAGCTGTCCACCCCCTTGCCATAAAAGAAGGCAGCGGTGTCCGCGATGAATCCCCCTGGATTCCAGGCCAGGAAGGGTAGGGCAATAACGATCGTCGTGGCGACGGCGGCTGTTACTGACCTCCACGCCACTCGGCGATCGGGCCAGGCATAGGCAATCAGAAGGGGAGCGAAAAGGACGGCGTGCTGCTTGGTCGCCAAGGCAAGCCCGAAAATGACCCCCGCCCAAACCGGACGCCTGCGTCGCATCTGTCCGAAAGCCGCGAGGATCATGGCCAGCGGAAAGAGATCGTTGAGATAGGCGTACCCATCAAGCAGCATGAGCGGGTTGAGCCCCAGCCCGATCAACGCCGCTCGTGCCCGTTGCGGAGTATCGCCAAGGTCATAGGCAGCCCAGGCGAGCAGTGCCGCGCCGATCGGCCAGAGCCAGACCTGATCGATCCCGGTGAGATGGAAGGGGACGCCGAGCAGGATCATGATCGGCATGTAGACGTAGTGGCCAAGCCCGAAGTTCACCGGCACCTCGGGCATCAGGAACTGGCGACCGATGCTGTCGATGTAGTCGTGGCCGTATGGGTCGAGCCCGCCCAGGAGCCGACCTGAGGCGGCGTCCGTTAGGAGGATGCCGTCGTGCACCGGGTAATGGGAAGGTCGTCCGAGGATGGCCAGCACCTGAGGCACGACAAAGAAGAGCAGGACCAGTCCCGCCAGGGCCAGCACCCTGGCCTGGTCCGAAGGGGCGAGGAAGTAGCCTGTGACGATCGCCAGGGTGGCAGTGACCAGGACGGGCTGGAGCCATGGGTTCTGCAGGAAGTTGAGGAAATACAACGCCTGCTGGCAATCGAGATAGGCGAACACAACCAGGAGGCAACCCAAACCACCAGGGACCCCCCCGATCTCGATTAACCCTCGCCGGCGTGCTATCACCCCAGCCTTTCCAATAGGTAGGCGAGGGCAATTGGATAGCGATGGCCGATGCCCATGTGACCGCCGTCGAACAGCTCGAAATGGACGTCGGTCACCCCGATTTGGTTGAGCGCGGCATGCATCGCCTGAGCTCCGAGATCCAACGAGTATTCGTCCTTCCTGCCGGCGTCGAGGTAGATGGCTCGCAATTCTCGTAACGCCTGGGCATGGCCGGGGACCATCCGCACCGGGTCCCACGCCAGCCATCGCTCCCAGGTCTCGGGGACGAGCTTGCCGGTGGTCAGGTCGAAGGGCAGATGCACCGATCCGTCCGGGTCGGCCGAGTAACTGGCCGCCATGCACCAATGCTCGAGGAGGATGAAATCGGTCGGGCGACCCAGGGTTCCACGGGCGTTGAAATCCGTCCAAAAGCGCTCGTAACTGCCGCCATAGTTCTCCCGCAAGGCGCGGACCACCTGAACGAATTCGGGCTGGTAACAGAGCTCGAAGAGGGCATCTCCGGCGTGGCTGGCAAAACCGCCGAACAGGTCTGGCCGCAGCATTGAGGTGACCATGGCCCCGTACCCACCGCTGGAGTGGCCCATGACGCCACGATGCCCGGCAGCGGCCAGGGTGCGGTACTCGCCGTCGATCCAGGGGACGATCTCGTCAGATAAATAGGAGTGGTAGCGGCCGGTGGCGGGTGAATCCAGGAACTGGCTTCCGCCCAGCGAGGTCCAGGCATCGACGAACACGACCACGGCGGGTGGGGCCTCGCCTCGGGCGAAGAGCTGATCGACGACCTCGGGAAAATTCCTCTCGAAGGGCTTCCGATTACGCCAGCTATCGACCTGGCCCAGGTATCCCTGGAGTACATAGATCGATGGGTAGCGGCGATAGGGGTCCTCGTCGTAGCCAGGCGGGAGGTAGACCAGGACCGGCCTCTGGGAGGGGTCCCCCAGGGGGTTGCCGGCCAGGAGGGCGCTTTGAAAGATCCGCTCTTCCAGGCGCCCGGACCAATCGATCGACCAGGGCTCCACCTCGGGAGGGCTGGTGCTAGCCGATATCGTCGGCAGCGCGGCCGAGGGCTTCGCGTCGCTGTCGAATGATTTTCTGGCGTCGGGTGGCCAGGGTCTGGACCTTGACCACCGCGCCCCCGAACCGCTCGGCCGCCATCGATGCGGCGGGCCGGAAGATCAGCTGGGCGGTGATCAGCACCAGGACCGTGTTACGTATCGCGATGCCGGCCAGCAGCGGCCAGTCGTAGGCGGGCGTCTTGCCGAGGGGGTAGTGAATCTGAGTCTCGTAGAGCAATGGGTAAATGAAGGCCGTGAGGGCGAGGAGCAGCAGCCAGCGCAGTTCGAATCCGAAGACCGCGGCGGCCAGTGGCACGATCCAGATCATGTATTGGGGGCTGAGCACCTTCGAGGTCGAGAGGATGACCATCAGAGTGGCGACGGCTGCCTGTCCGACTCCC
>DASZFH010000257.1:0-2124 GCA_035939985.1 Candidatus Dormiibacterota bacterium | reverse complement strand
CGGCGCACCTCTCGCAGATGGGTCGCGACGTCCATCCCATCGACTTTGACGCTGCCTCCGTCGGGCAGGACCAGGCCGCAGAGAATCTTGATCAGTGTGCTCTTGCCGGCACCGTTGGGCCCCAGCAGCCCAAAGACCTCGCCCCGAGCGACCGTGAGGTCGACTCCGTTAAGGACTGGTCGCCGAGGTGCCCGTCGGAACATCTCCTTCCAGCCCATGCCACCCCGAAACGTCTTGCGCAGGCCCTCGATTTCGATCGCGTTATCGATCAAAGCACCAACCTTCGGGCCTTGAACGACCCCACCAGCAGACCCGCCAACCAAACCAAGCCCCGAGCGCCCATCCCGCGCAGATGTCGCACGGTCGTTACCCAGCGGCTGGGCGGCCAGAGGTACATGTGGCGGTGGCTGGCGAACAACCAGACCAGGCTGCCGAGCAGGAACCAGGGCTGTCGAGCAACCGCCGCCAGGATCAGACTGAGGATGAGAACGTCGAATCCAAGAGTTCTCCGTGAGGCAAAAACTCCCCACTGCAGTGCCGCTCCCAGTTGAGGTCGGCGGGCGATCAATTGAGGGACCAACTTGGCCTGCTCATATTCCGTTTTGATCCAGCCCCTGCGGGCAGGAAAAGGAAAGAGTCGAGTCACCTTGGCATGGTCTGTGAACTCAACGCCAAGTCCAGCCTCGGCCAGGCGGCAGCCCAACTCGGATTCCCAGCCCTCCCAGGGGCCATCGTCGTGGGACTCAAGAACCTGAGCCAGGACCTCCTTGCGCACGATCAAATTGGAGGCTCCGAACCACCCTCCCCCGCCCACCTCGGGCCTCCTGCCCGGCAGAGTGAGGAATGGACCCGCGCTGCCCGAATCAGGCCAAACCGGCCCTCGGATTCCGGAAGTCCAGGCGGTAAGACGGTTGATGCCGACATCGATCCAGCCCCTGGGTAATCGGCTGTAACCGTCGGTGATCGCGAACACATCGCCAACCGCCTGCTCGGCTAGGAGGCGGAGAGAATCGAGACCGTCGGTGCCCACCATATCGACCACTCGCGCGGCCAGGCCCGTCCTCGCCAATTCGACCCTGGCCGCGTCGCCGCCGGCGAGCAGGATCTCCATCCTCTCCGCCGGGTAGGCGAGATTACCCAGGCTTTCAAGGCAGGCACCGAGCCGCCCGGCCGGGGCCGAGGTGACCATGATCGAGACCATGGGGAAGTCCAAACCCTCGGCCATGGCGATAAAGGGACCGGGCCGGTTGACAAGGATCGCCAGCCCGCATTCCCTCAGTCCCGGAATGCGTTTTTGGGCGGCATATGAAATCCGGGCTCGGAGCCAGGGCATCAGCCGCATCGGAACGATGCGGTTAACCGCCTTACGGTCCAGGACTTGGCGATGTTCAGCCAATGCGAATCCGGTCTTCATTGCCCAGACCCCGAGGTCATGGGCCGCAAAGGTACGGCGCAGCGGAATCGGGAACCACGCATAGTTGAGAGGCTGCGGCCGCGAAATGGGATCTGGAGGCATGGCCCGCCCAGAAAAAGCCTCGTGGCGAGCGTGAAACCCACCCGGGAGGACATGGGCAATCACGAGCACGCTGTGAGGCGCCATCACACCTCGCAGTCGGGCCAATACGGCGGTGGGGTGGTCAAGCACCCTATCCAGCGCGTAGGGCAGCACCACCGCGTCAAAGGGGCCGCCCTCGACATGACCAAGCAGGGACTCCATCGAACCACGGCGGGTTATGGCTGCGGCGGTCGCCGGGTCCGAGAGGCTGAGCTCGTGCTGCCAGACTTCAACCTGATATCCGGCGTCGACCAGGGCTCTGGCCAGCAAGGCGTTGGGGGCAACCGCAAGAATCGACCCCGATGGCTTCACCCGCGTCAGGGTTGCCAGGATCGAATCCACCAACGGTCCCGCCCAGTCCAAGTCGTGGAAGAGCCGGTCGGTGACCTCCATCTGGTCAAGGAGCTGAGAGAGCACCGGCACCTCCCGCTCGGCGACGGCGTTCATACGATTGCCTCTTCCAAATCCGCCTCGGAGCCGGACGAATCAGTCTGGGGGGCAATTACCCCGCCAGCAAACGATTCAATCCGACCAGAGGCTGCCCGCTCCAGAATCTCCTCCACCTGTGG
>DASZFH010000256.1:0-4643 GCA_035939985.1 Candidatus Dormiibacterota bacterium | reverse complement strand
GCTGATCTCGGAGCGGGTTCGCTCGCTGCTTTTAGTTCCGATGCGGGCGCGGGGCCGGACTCTGGGCGTTCTGGGTGCGTACCGGCGTTCCGTCAAGCCCTTTGATGTCCGGGCGGTCTTCCTGCTCCGGATGCTGGCCGGACACGCCGCCCTGGCCCTGGACAATGCCCTCACCTATTCTCAACTGGTCCGTTCGCAGGGCCGGGTCGAGTCGCTGCTTGCAAGCACGGAAGCCATCTGGCGTCCCCTGCCGGTGGCCGACCTGTCGGGTGTGGTGGCCCGCCAGGGGGCGGCTTTGGTGGGCGGGTCGGAAGTGGTGGTGTGGCTGGCGAGCGGTCCATGTGGACAAATGGTGAGGGCGGCGGCTGGTGCCGGCCGTTGGGCACAAACGCACATTGGCTATGAGATGCCAATCCTCAAGACCGCCATGGAATCGCCGATGCTGGAGTCGAGAGCCCTGGAAACTGACGCTCCGCCACTTGGCGACCCGCTGCGGAGCAACCTCAGCCGGGCTGGTCTGCGCAGTCTGCGGCTGGTTCCACTGCAGACGGGTGTCGGTGCCCTGGGGGCACCGGACCGGATCGGCGTGCTCGCTTTTTACAGGTCCGGACGTGGCGGATTCCGGAGTGAGGAGCGCCAGTTGGCCGACGAGTTCGGCAAGCGGGTGAGCCTGGCACTGCACCGAGCCCGCCTTTTGGAGGAGGCCCAAAGGACCGCCAACCGTCTCGAGGCCGCTGTCGAGATTGCGATCGATCTGTCCTCTTCCCTTGACCCGAACGAGGTAATCCACCGAGTCATCAAGAGGGCTGCGGCCGCCACCGACGCTGATCTGGCGGTGCTTCACGCCATCGAGGGTCGCTCCCTGGTGGTGGAGGGAGTTCACGATACTCAGCACAACCTGTCGATAGTTGGGCTGCGCTACCCGATTCAATCCCAGCCGCTGGCCTGGCAGGCTCTGGAGACGGGGTTGGTGCTGGCCGGAGGGCGCTACCGGATGGCTTCAGTGGCGCCCGCCTCTCGGGTGGGGTTGTCTTCGGCCCGACACTCGCTCACCGTCCCGCTGACAGTCGACGGTCGCCAGGTTGGGGTCCTGGTGCTGTTCCGGCGGGGCCCCAAGCAGTTCGGGGAGGACGAAGTGGCGACGATGGAGATGATCCGTAACCACGCCGCTGCCGCGCTTCGCAATGCCCGCCTCTTCGCCCGGGCGGAGGAATCCGGCAGGACCAAGAGCGAGTTTTTGAACATGGCCGCGCATGAGCTGAGAACGCCCCTGTCAGTTGTTTCCGGCTACCTCTCCATGCTCGGGGATGGGAGCTTCGGACCCATCCCGGGCCATTGGCAGATGCCTTTAATGACCCTGAACGCTAAGGTGGGCGAGCTGGGTCAGCTGATCGACGACCTGCTTGCCGCTTCCCGCCTGGAGGCGGGTGCCCTGCCAGTTGCTTCCGAGCGGGTCGATCTGCGCCTAGCCGCCAGAGCGGCGATGGGGCGGGCTCTGCCCCGGGCCACCGTGCTGGGCGCCGAGCTTTCCAGCCGGCTGGGCGGTCAGCCCGTTGTGGTCAAGACCGATCCGGAGCAACTGGCCCGAATCCTAGACAACCTGATCAACAACGCCATGAGTTACAGCCGAGGCCAGCCTTGGATCAGGGTCGTGGTGGGAGTCCGGTCCGGGGCGGCCTGGGTGGCCGTGGAAGATCGCGGACGGGGCGTTCCAATAGAGCTCAGGGAGCGGATCTTTGAACGCTTCTTCAGAATCGACGATCCGGACGCTCCCCATGTGTCGGGCACAGGCCTGGGGCTCTACATCAGCCGCAACCTCGCGGAACGTCAAGGCGGCACGCTCAAGCTGGAGTGGTCGGTGGTCGAGAAAGGGAGCCGCTTCGTGGTGACTCTTCCACTTGCCCGCGAGGTCAGTTCGAGCGAGTCCCCGGCGATCCGTTCCGAGGACACGGTGGGGGAGCCTGACCTGGCTTTGGTGTAGCCGAGCCCCCCGCCGCGGGGTCCTACCGCCTAGATCGGGCCGCCTTGACCTCGTAGGCGATCGCACTGCCGTCTTTGCGAACCCAGAATTTTGATCTCATAACCGAATCTCCTCCACCGCCCAGAACGGTGACAACCACAGCCTCGGCCGCCCCTCGCCGCTGGCACGCAGGCAGCGGTTGGCGTCTTGGAACGGCTTTAACGTTGAGGGCTGCCTCTCAAGGCGCGCTCACGCAACGCTCAAGGCGGCGGTTGGACGATCAAGCCGGGATCCAAGGCCGTGGTCAGGGTCTGCGGGGCAGGGCCGCCCTCATGGCAGACTCTGCCTGTGGAATCGCTGCCTCGGGCCGAGGCGTCCGGGGCGAGCCTTCGCCGGCTCGCCGCCATGGACGTGTTCTGGCTGACCAGCCAAGGTGTCTGGAACGCGATCTACATCCTGATCGCCCTCTCGGCGGGATTCGTGAGCCCCACCTACAAGATCCTCCTGGTCGGCGCCGCCACGGCCATGGGCGGGGTCCTCGCGGTCACGGTGCCGATCGCGGCCGGGGCGCTCAGCGACAGAACCCGATCCCGGTTTGGACCACGGCTGCCCTGGATCGCCGGCGGAACCTTGGTAACGGTGGCCGGATTGGTGGCCCTGGCCCTGGCCCACTCGGTACCGGCGCTGCTGGGCGGGTATCTGCTCTTCCAGCTTGGCAACAATGCTTCGGGAGCGGCCTTTGCGAGCATCATTCCCGACCAGGTCGCTGCACGAAGACGGGCCACCGCTTCCGCCCTGCTCAACAGCGCCGGCATCGCGGGGATCATTGGATACCTCCTCCTGACCCTGGCCGTGTTCAAGCGGCTTGGCAATGGCGAAGGGGCGGCATCCACCGGCTACCTGCTAATGGCCGTAGCGGTTGGGGCGGGCCTGGCCATCGCCTTGCCCTTCATTGGTTGGCGACGGGCGGCGGTCCAGACGCGGGACGTGTCCGCGGACAAGCATCTCCCCGTCCAGAAACTGATGGCCCCTATCCGGGATCCCCAATTCCGCTGGGTCCTGCTGACCAGGCTCTTTCAGACCCTTGGCATCTGGACCATCCTGCCCTTCCTGACGTACTACTTCCAGGACGTCACTCACGCAGCCAACCCGGCCGCCTCAAGCGCCCTCTGGCAGCTGGCCGTGCTGGGTGGAGGGATCATCCCAGCCATGTTCTGCGGCTACCTGTCCGACCGGATTGGGCGGCGCAAACCCTTCATCTACATATCCAGCGGTCTGCAGGCCGCGGCGGCGGCCGTGCTGCTTGTTACCCTAGTTTCGGATCTCAGGCTGATCTATCTGTTGGGGGTTGTTTTCGGAATCGGCTACGGGGCCTACATCGCCGTCGATTGGGCCCTGGCCTGTGACACCCTGCCCCAGGCCCGCATTTGGGCCGCCCGGGATATGGGCGTCTTCCACGCTTCGTACACCCTGCCCCAGGTCCTGGGGCCGGCCCTGCTGGCACCGGCGTTGTACTGGCTCAATGCGCCCGGATCAAACATCGCCGGCATTTCGACTGGCGGTAACCTCGGGTTTCGCGCCGTCTTCGCCTCCGCTGCCCTCTGGTTCGGGCTGGCCACGGTGATGACCCGGCGGATCAGGGGGGTGCGCTAGGAGGCGGTCGAAAAGCGGAATCACCAGCCCCTCGGAGGCCGTTGGCCTGTGCACAATGTCTTGCAACAGGTGTCCACGATGTCCTGAGACAGGACAATCCGACCAGTTCCTTCAAGTCTCGCTGAACGATTGTGGTGATGTAGTTCTTGAACCAGCGCCGCCGCAGTCTTGGTGAGCATTCCGCGGGCCCTTGGTGAGCATTCTGCGGGGTCTTCGTGAGCGTTCTGCGGATCGGTCTCGGATCGGATTCGGGCGCTACGCAGAACCGAGCCGGTCCCCGAACTTGTTGCTCTGGTACCGTCGGCCCAAGCTGTGTAGACGGTTCGGGGGACGGGATGGTGACGGGGGATAAGATCGGCGGCATGGCTGGGAAGTGGCGGCTCTCCGACTGGGCTTTTGAATGGATAGTTAATCGCTGGGCCGACTCCATCGAAAATCCGAGGCCTCAGCCTCGGCCCTGGCCGTGGCCACTAAGGCGCGCGTTCAGCGTCGCATGGAGGGCCTTGGACCGGCTCGATGACGGCAAGGCACCATGGAGCGCGGGCAAAATTCTGATCGACCAAGGCAGGTTCGAAGCCGCCCGGATAGCCTTCAATGACGCTGTCCAGGGGTTCGAGCGTTCCGTAGGGCACGATCATGTTTGGACCGCGTTCGCGATGTCCCGTGAGGGCTGGTGCAACCTGGCTTTGGGGCGTCCGGAGGCGGCGGTACCCCTTTGCCGTGAGGCCCTCGAGATCTTCCGCCGGCAGGTGGACGGCGTGTGGAAACAGTCGGTCGATGACCTTGCACAATACGAGGATCTGTTGGCGGATGCGATGAGACGCGCCGAAGGTGCCTGACCTAGGCAGTCGTCCCTATCGCGCCACTTACCCCATTTCAAGCCGGTCTCTTTAACCAAGCAACATCGCCCGGGCACTGCGGAAGCCTTACTGGTGTTGACCCGGATAGCCGGGGGTTGGTGATTGATCCATGTTCCGTCGGGATGTAACGGCTTGGTGGAGGGTACGTTGATGCTCTATGGCCCCAGACC
>DASZFH010000255.1:0-4219 GCA_035939985.1 Candidatus Dormiibacterota bacterium | reverse complement strand
CTGCATGTCAATCGGGGTGAAGCTCTGTCCCTCCAATACCACCAGCTCAAGGATGAATCCCTGTACATGATGTCTGGATCGATCGACCTCGATCTCGAGGACGATTTGGGCGTCCTCCAAACTCACCGGATGGGCCCCGGTGATAGCGTGCGAATTCCGACCGGAAGGACCCACCGCATGACCGCCCTGGAGGAAGCTGAGATCTTCGAGGTCTCAACCCCCGAGATCGACGACGTGATCAGGGTTGAGGATCGCTACGGTCGACATACCGACTCCGCCTAACTGAGCTGTCGGACGGCCTAGGGGGGCCACGGCAGGGCGAATTTGCCCCCTCGTTTCCCCGGTCCATGCCCCTCTGGTTGGTTTCGGACGGTAAGATAACCGGCACGTGAAAATTCCGCCTCCGCGCGATGACAGCATGCGGACGCCGGCGGCACCTCTCCCGCAGGGAGATCAGAGGTTCCTCATCCTGGCCGCCATCGTCCTGGTCGCGCTGGGCTTGGCCTTCAAGTCCGAGCTCATCGCGACGGGCCAGGTCTGGGACCTGAGCGTGGTGCTGCTGGTCGTCGCCCTCCCGGCGGTGTTCATCTACCTGCGGGCTGAGTCCGGGCTGCCACCAATCGAGCATTACGTTCCCGCCGCGATCGGTTCCGTGGTGGTTGGGGGCCTTGCCGCTCTGATTCCGCAATGGTGGGCATATGGGCTGGTGGTCCTGACCTTTGGGGCCAGCTTCTACGCCGCAACCATCCTCGATCGGCGCCGGCTGCGAGATCGGCTGAAACCTGGTCACGTCATCGTTCAGGAGACGGTGCTTGGCCTGAGCTTGGCAGCGGGGTACCTGGTGGTGCTGTCAGTCCAATTCACGCTGCCCATCAAGCTGATGTGGGTCTTCGTTCTCACTCTTCTCGCCACCTATCGAGCTTTCCGCCTGCTTGGGCGGGCGATGTCGCCGCGACGCGCGATCTTGTTCTCGTTGCTTGTGGCGCAGGTGGTCATATTCCTGGCAGCGGGCCTATCCGAATACACACCCGTCACCGGTGGCGTCGAGGCCGTGATGCTCTTCCTGGCCTGGTACATCAACCGAGGTCTGGTCCAGCACACGGTTGATGAGACCCTCACCCGCCAGGTGGCCCTGGAGTACTTCGCCTTCGGAGGGTTCCTGACCTATCTATTCATCGCGAGTAGCCAAGCTCATTAGCTTCTATACTCAACTCCCCGCCGCCGCTATCGCGGCTGGGCGCCCGTCGCAGCGCATGTCTGAAGGCTTTTGGAAGCGAGGGTGAACTTCCCTAGGAGCTGCTTTTCTTGAAGACCGAATCCGGCGAGCACCTGAAGCCAAGATCTCAATACGTCGAAGAGGCGGTGCAGTTGGCGGTCGCGGGCCGCTGGGAAGAGGCGGTCGAGGTCAACCGATTGCTGCTCGAACACTTCGGCCCCGATCAGGAAGCCCACAATCGCCTGGGTAAGTCGCTGACCGAGATGGGGCGCCTGGCGGAAGCGAAAGCAGCCTATGAGGCGACCTTGGCCCTTAACCCCTTGAACTCGATCGCGATCAAGAACTCGGCCAAGCTCACCCAGCTGCTGGCCGGCAGCGAAGGTCTGGCGGTGGCGGGCACCAAGCTCGACGTCAATCTCTTTGTTGAGGAGATGGGCAAGACCATCAGCACCACTCTTGATGATGTCACCGAGGCTGACATATGCAACAAAGTCGCCCCTGGTGACCAGGCTGAGCTCCGGCTCAACGGCGATACCGTCGTGGTGGAGACGACCAGAGGGGTACGGCTGGGGCTGTTGGAACCCAAGCTGGCGCGCCGGCTGATCAAGTTCATTCAGGGTGGCAATCGCTACCAGGCGGCGGTGACCACCTGTGATGGCTCCACCATCAAGTTGATGATCCGCGAGACTTACCAGGACGTAAAGTTCGCCGGTAAGCCCTCTTTCCCAATCCGGCGCAAGCGTGAGGTCGATTTTCGGCCCTACTCCAAGGAGAGCTGGATCGAGCGAGATCTGGATGGATTCACCGACGACGAACGCGATGAACCCGACATCGACGAGGGTATGAGCGAGGTGGATGCTGACGGTCTTCAGGTCGAGGACGATGCTGAAACACTGGATCTGGGCGAAGAGGAAGACGTCGACCTTGACGAAGACCAGTAGCTCTTGGGGTCGCTCCTTCGGACCAAACTGAGTTAGATGAAGGCTGATCCGGCTGGGCGGGGCTCCACGGTTGCTGGCTTTCCAGATCTCCTGCCCGAAGGAGCCGAGGCCATGCGGGCTACCCAGGAGGCGATCCTGGCCGAGATGAGAGCCTGGGGCTACCGGTCGGTCATTACGCCGAGCGTGGAGGCCCTCTCGGTCCTTGGTCATGGCTTTCACTCCGACCAGCTAAAGCGCCTCTTTAAATTCGCCGATAGCGATGGCGCCCTGCTCGCTCTGGTTGGTGAGCGGACGGTGCCGGTGGCGAGGATCGCCGCCGGTCCACTTCGGGGTTCTCCTCTGCCCTTGCGGCTGAGCTATGCGGGACCGGTCATCAGTCAGGGCAGCTCGGGGTTCACCCAGCGGCGTGAAACCCGCCAGGCGGGCGCGGAATTGATCGGAGCTGGAGGCGCGGTGGCGGATGCCGAGGTGCTGGCTTTGGCCGCGGCCTGTATCGAGGCCGCCGGCCTCAAACGATTCCAAATCGATGTCGGGCACGCAGGTTTCTTCCAGGGCCTGTTCGACAGCCTCAAGTTGCCCGCAGCCAGCAAGCAGGCCATCAAGGATTCATTGATTGCCCGGGATTTCGTGACTTTGGAGGCCCTCCTTGACCGGACGGCGTTGGCCAGCCAGGAGCATGAATTACTCCTACAGTTTCCGGCCCTGCGGGGTGGCTCTGAAATCTTGGAGGCGGCGGGTAAGTTGGTCCGCAACCAGCGCTCGGAGGACGCCCTGTGGGATCTGCGCGAAGTCCAGGACCTACTGCTCGCCTACGGCCGCCGGGATTCGGTCAACCTGGACCTGGGTGCGATCCGGGACTTCGACTACTACACGGGCTTGATCTTCGAAAGCTTCGGGCAGGACTTAGGGCGGCCACTGGCTTCGGGCGGTCGTTATGACCGCCTCCTGGCCAGTTTTGGCCGCCCGGCTCCGGCCACCGGTTTTGTCGTCTTTCTTGACCTGGTCATCGAAGCCATGGCGCAGGCGGGCTCCACGCCCGCCCTCCCCAAGCTGCACGTTGCCGTCGCCTGGTCCGAGCCAGGGCGAATCGCGGCCATTCGCCTGGGATCGTCACTGCGTACCTTCGGCGTGAGCGCTGTGGTCGATACCGCTCCCCGGCTCCTGCCGGCGGCCGGTCGATGGTCAGACGAGGTTGGGGCTACTCACCTGGTCTATTGCGGCGAAGGCGACCAGGTGACTTGGCGCCCACCGTCAGGTCGCCAGCGCCGCCTCAGCCCCGAGCGAGCGGTCGCTGCGCTGGTCGAAGGCTAGCCACTGTGATCACGATCGCACTTCCAACCGGGGCGCTCCTTGAAGGGAGTCTCGACCTGTTACGTCGGGCCGGGGTGGCTGATCTCACTCCAAAAAGCGTCGGGCGTCGGCTGCTTCTGGAGCAGGGTAGCCTGCGTGTGGTCCTGGTTAAACCCGCCGACGTCGCCGCCTACGTCGACTTTGGCGCCGCGGACCTTGGGATTGTGGGCAAGGATGTCCTCTGGGAGTCCCAAGGCTCGCACTACGAGCTGGCTGACCTGGTGTTTGGCGGGTGCGCCCTGGTGGTCGCGGTGGGGGAGTCGTCCCCACTAGGCGATCCCCGAACCTGGCCCCCGCAGCTGCGTGTGGCCACCAAGTATCCAATGGCGGCAGCGACCTTCATGGCCCAGCTGGGACTGAACGTTGACATCATCAAGCTGCACGGATCAGTCGAGCTCGCCCCCGCCGTTCGGCTCGCGGACGCCATTGTCGACCTGACGGCAACAGGAACCACCATTCGCGAAAATCGGCTTCGCATCGTCGGAGTCATTGCCCAATCGACGGCGCGCTTGATCGTCAACCAGGCCAGCCTTAAGACCCTGGGCTCGGGGCTTCAGGATCTGGTCGCGGCGCTCAAAGAAGCGGTGATTCCCAATGCCGATTGAGACCATTACCCGCAGGGCCTGGAGCCAAAGTCCGCTCAGCCGTCGGAGACTGGATTTGGCCGGTCTCGAGCGTGAAGAGGCCGTCGTTCACGATATCTGCCGACGGG
>DASZFH010000254.1:0-16552 GCA_035939985.1 Candidatus Dormiibacterota bacterium | reverse complement strand
CACGGCGACCACCGCCGTGATGTAGAAGATCGCGCTGGCCAACGTCACTCGGCTGTCGCCTTGCTCTGAAGTCTGGCCTCGACCTCGGCCGGAACGGGTTCCAGGAGGCGCTGCTTGTCGTAGATAAAAAGTTCGCGGCTGGCATCGGCCAGTTCGTACTCGGGGCCGAGCACGATTGCCTGGACTGGGCAGGCGTCCTCGCAGTAGCCGCAGAAAATGCAGCGCAGCATGTTGATCTCGTAGACCTTCGCGTGCCGCTCGCCGGGAGACACGCGATTTTCGTCCGTGTTCTCGGCTGCCACCACCAGGATGCAGCCCACCGGGCAGGCGGCCGCGCACAGTTCGCAACCAATGCAGCGCTCCAAACCATTGTCGTATCGGCGCAGGTAATGGCGTCCCCGGTACCGCTCCGAACGGGGGGTCTTCACCTCCGGGTATTGGGTGGTTACGGTCGGCTTCAGCATCTCACCAAAGGTGGTCTTGAGGCCGACGGCCAACGCCTTGAGGTCGTCTGTAATCTTGCCTTCGCTCATTCCTATCCTTGGGCCAGCTCGACCACAACCGCGGTAACAACGACGTTGGCGAGCGCCAACGGGAGCATGACCTTCCAACCCAGTCGCATCAGCCGGTCATATCGGAGCCTGGGCACCGTGGCCCGAAGCCAGATGAAACAGAAGACAAGAACCAGGACCTTGGCAAAGAGGACGAAAAAGCCCGGGATCGGCCCGCCCCCGAATCCCGACCCGCCCAGGAAAAGGATCACGATCAGGACCGATTGCAGGAGCACGTTCATGTACTCAGCGAGGTAGAACATCATGAACTTGAGCCCGGAATACTCGGTCAGAAACCCACCGGTCAACTCCTGCTCGGCCTCGGGCAGATCGAAGGGTGCGCGATTGGTCTCGGCCACCGCCGCGACGATGTAGATCAGAAATCCGACTGGGGTCAGAAGCAGAAGCGGGATGGGGAAGGTTTGTCCGAACCAGTGAACGTGGTAGGCGGCGATATCTTGGAGTCGGAGCGAGCCAACGATCATGAATGTGGGGACCAGGGCCAAGCCCAGGGCCATCTCGTAACTGATCAGCTGGGCAGCCGAGCGGAGCCCACCGAGGAGCGAGTATTTGTTGTTGCTCGACCAGCCGCCGAGCATGATCGCATACACGTTCATGGCGCTGACCCCGAAGATCAGGAGGATGCCGATGTTGACATTGGCCACCCAATACGTCATTGGTCCGGCCAACCCGATCGGTACCACGGTCCAGGCCACCAAGGCCGCGATCACTCCGATCATGGGCGCCATCAAATACGTGAATTTGTCCACATCGGCGGGAATAAAGCTCTCTTTGAAGACCAATTTCACTCCGTCGGCGGCCATCTGGAGGAGACCGGCAGGGCCGACCCGATTGGGACCGGGTCGCTTTTGCATCAAACCCATCACTCGGCGCTCGGCATAAACAACGTGGGCGGTCACGGTGAGGACCGCTCCCACCATGAGCAGGCAGGCAACAACCACCACGATCCAGTGGCCGATCGGATCGGCATAGATTCCGTATGGATCCCAAGGAGTCGGCCAAGTCATGGTCGGGCGGGTCCCATCATCACGCGGACCGGGGTCGCCGAGGGTTCAGGATTGGCAGCCAGGGTGGCGAAGGCGGGAATGGCCTCGGCCGCCGCCTTTTGAATCTCGGCTGGGCCAAGATAGCTGGTCTGGAGACCGAGAAGTTGGGAAAGCTCGAGCAGGACTTCCCAGCTTTCGCGTAGCGGTGATTCAACGGTGAGCACCGGCCCGAGAGGTTGGATGGTTCCATCCAGGTTCATGTAAGTGCCCTGGGTTTCGGCGAAGGTCGCGGCTGGTAGTACAACCGCCGCCGCCTCCTGGCCAGATCGGGAATTGCTTTCCCAAATGGTTAGGAACTTCACTGTCTTAGGTAGGTTTTTTGGGGTTGAGCCCCACGTCAGCAGGGCTTCAACTCCTTTGAAGTCGCCGTTGGCGTTGAGGATTCCAGCTTCGAGCGCCCCTCTCTCGTTCGCCCCGCGATACAGCGGCAAGACTGACGCGCCGACCGCTGTCGCAAGTTCAGCAACGGCCGTGGATATGGCCTCCCCGTCCTCGTTGCCAGCCATGTCACCGTAGAGGATCGCAACTGGGCCCTCCTTGAGGGTGGGGTGCAGCTTGAGTTGGTTGATGGCCGCAATCGTGCCTTCCTTCCCCGGCTGGATGTGAATGGTGCTCTGCCATCGTTCGACCAGGTCGAGGGTGGCAGGATGAACCACAATCAGATTTGCCCCTAACTTCTTGACCGCCTTCTTGATGCGCAGATTGAGCACCGGAACCTCGACTCGGGTATCCGAGGCGATGACCACAATGGTCTTGGCCTTATCCAAATCCGAGATCTTCATGGTCGGTACGCTGGCCAGGGGCAGGCGGGTCCTTCCGGCCATTGAGACCTTGGCCCCGCGCCAAGGGCCAGCCAGCAGCTGGGAAAGGAGGAAGACCTCCTCATTGGTGATATCGGCCGGGAGGTGGATACCGAGCTTGGCCGCAGGGACCTGACTGAGGCCAAGGGCCACCGTCGACAAAGCTTGATCCCAGCTGGCAGGTTGGCCATCCACTTTGGGGGAGCGGATTCTGTCCTCCTGGTTGACGTAGGTGTAGTCAAAGCGCCCTCGATCGCAGATCCAGCCGTCGTCAATCGCGTCGTTCTCGCGAGAGGTGACTCGGACCAGCTGGCCGCGACGCTGCCAGAGGGTGACATTGCAACCGACCGAGCACTTGGAACACACACTCGGCTGCTTGTCCATATCCCAGGGCCGAGACTCGAATCTCCAGACCCTCGAGGTGAGGGCCCCCACCGGGCAGAGGTCGATGATGTTTCCGCTGAAGACCGATTGCAAGGGCTCATCGAACTGGCTGGTGATGTAGGACTGAACTCCGCGTTGGGCCGTGGTCAGCTCCTGCTCCCAAGCCACCTCATCGTAATAACGGGTGCACCGGTAACAGAGGACACAGCGTTCCCGGTCCAGAGCGATCTTGTCGCTGAGCGGGATCGGCTTCTTGAAATGCAGCTTGGGGTCATCGACGCGGCTGACCGGGTTGCCGTGGCGGAAGGTGTAGTCCTGCAATGGGCACTCACCGCCCTTGTCGCAAACCGGACAGTCGAGCGGATGGTTGACCAGCTCGTATTCGAGGATGTCAGCACGGGCACCGACCGCCATGGTCGATTGGGTCATGACGGTCATCCCTTCGGCAACCGGGGTCGTGCAGGCGGTCTGGGCTCGGGGTGGGCCGGGTGTGATCTCGACCAGGCAAAGCCGGCAGGCCCCGACCGGGTCGAGTTTGTGGTGATAGCAGAAGACCGGGATTTCGATCTCCACCTTCTTGGCCGCCTCAACGATGAGCGTGCCTTTGGGGACGGACACGGTCTGGCCGTCGATGGTCAGGTTTACCAGGTTCTCGTCAGGCATGAGCCAAGGCTCCTTGTTCCACTGAGCAGTTGTTATGGAGGGCGTGTTCCTCATATTCCTGACGAAAGCGGTTCATGCTCGATTCGATCACCCAGCCGGCCGCGTCCCCCAGGCCGCATAGGCAGCGGCCCCCTTGGAGCCCGGCCTGGACTCGGTCGAGTAGACCGAGGTCAACGTCACTGCCCTGCCCCGACAAAATGCGGGCGTAGGTGCGGACGGCCCAGTTACCGCCGACTCGGCAAGGTGTGCACTTTCCACAGGATTCGTGGGCGTAGAACTGCAGGAGCCGGGCCGCGGCTTTGACCATGCAGTGGGAGTCATCCATGACGATGACTCCGCCGGAGCCACCCATCGATCCTGCGGCGGCGAGCGATTCAAGATCAGTGGGCGTATCCAGCATGTCGGCGGGCAAAACGGGGGCGGAGGAGCCTCCGGGCCAGAACGCCTTCAGCTTGCGCCCTGGAAGGGCCCCGCCAGCCTTGCCTTCGATCAGTTCCCGGAACGGTCGGCCAAATTCCATCTCGTAAACGCCGGGTCGTTGGACATTGCCACTGACACTGAACAGGCGGGTGCCCTTGGACTTCTCGGTCCCGAACTTGGCATATGCCGCCCCACCGTGGGCAAGGATCCAGGAAACCGTGATCAGCGTCTCGACGTTGTTGAGTGCGGTGGGCCTTCCCCAGGCACCCTTGATGGCGGGAAATGGGGGGCGGGACCGAGGCTGGGCGCGCTTACCTTCCAACGATTCGAGCAGAGCCGTCTCCTCGCCGCAGATATAGGCCCCGTGGCCACGGTAGAGCTGAATGTCGACCGCGTACTTGCTCCCAAAGGGGCTGGGACCGATCAGCTTCGCCTTGCGCGCTTCGTCGATAGCCCTCTGCAGCATCTGGTACTGAAGGTCGTATTCGCCTCGGATATAGATCCAACCCTGGTGGGCGCCAATCGCATAGCAGGCGATCGCGATGCCCTCGACCAGGGCGTGGGGCGAGTTCTCCAACAGGTAGCGGTCCTTGGAGGTGCCGGGCTCACTCTCGTCCGCGTTGCAGACGATGTATTTCGTGCCTGGCTCCTTAGGAATGAAGCTCCACTTGGTAGCCGTGGGAAAACCCGCTCCACCACGACCCCTCAACCCGGAGGTCCTGACCTCGTCGATCACCTCGCTCGGAGTCATGGTCGTGAGGGCCTTCTTCCAGCCCTCATAACCACCAACTTTCTGATATCCGGCCAGGGTATCGAGGCCATCCTTGCCGAAGTGCTCGGTCAGTACCCGATCCGGTCCTGGTCCAAAATCGCCTCGCAACTCAGCCATGGGAGGCCTTCTTTTTCTTTGGCTGGGAGTCTCGCCGCGCCGCAATCAGAGCATCGAGCTTCTCTGTGGTGAGGTCATATTCAAACTTGTGGTCGAGTCGCATCATGGGAGCGAACTCACAGGCTCCCAGACATTCAACCTCCTCGACGCTGAAGAGGCCATCGGGGCTGACCTCATCGGTCGTCGAGACATCGACCTGATCCAGCGCGTGTTTGACCAGATCCTCCGCTCCGCGAAGGCTGCAGGAGAGGTTGGTGCACATGTAGAAACGGTGCTTGCCGACCGGCTTGTGATGGAAGAGCGAATAGAAGGTCGCGACGCCCTCGACATAGCCCGAGTCAAGATCGAGCAGGCCAGCGACTTCCTTGATCAGCTCAGGAGTCAGGTAGCCCAACTCCTCCTGGGCGATATCCAACGCCGGCATCACCGCCGACCGCGATTGGGCAGGAAACCGGGTGGGCAACTCCTTGATCTCCTCGACGGCATGCGGGCTCAAACTCATCGGTCCACGTCCCCAAGAACGGTGTCCGCGGTTCCGATGATGGCGATCAGGTCGGCGATCATGGAGCCGACCGACATCCGCTCCACCAGCTGGAGATTGTTGAAGGAGGCTGACCTGAACTTAACCCGACGGGGCTTGTGCGTACCGTCGGAGACGATGTAGCAGCCGTTCTCGCCTCGTGCCGACTCCACCGCCTGGTATACGTCCCCGGCCGGTGGGGAGTACCCCTCGGTGAAGAGCTTGAAGTGGTGAATGACGGCCTCCATCGAGGTGTCCAGCTCCTCCCTGGGAGGTGGCAGCATCTTGCGATCGTCAACGTTGATCGGGCCGTCTGGGAGAGTGTCGAGAGCCTGGCGGAGGATCTTGACCGACTCCCGCATTTCGCGGACCCGGACCTTATACCGGGCATAACAATCGCAAGCCTGTTCGGTCACGACCTCAAAGTCGTATTTCTCGTAGCCCGAGTAGGGCTCGTCTTTGCGCAGGTCCCAGGCCAATCCGCTGCCTCGGACCATGGGTCCGCTGCCACCGTACTCCACTGCATCTGCGGCGGACAGAATTCCGACACCGATAGTGCGGGATCGCCAGATCGGGTTCTGGGTGAGCAGTTCCTCGTACTGATCGATGTGAGCCGGCATCGTCGTGACGAATTGGTCCAGCATGTCCAGCCAGCGAGGTGTACTGTCGGCCATCAGGCCCCCCGGTCGGATGTAGGAGGTGTGCATCCGAAAGCCGGAGATTTCCTCGTTCATGGTCAAGATCGTGTCGCGCTCGCGCATGCAGTAGAAGAAGGCTGTAAGTGCACCCAGTTCGAGGCTGCTTGTGCCCAGGTACACGAGGTGGGAACTGATCCTGGTCAGCTCGCACATGATCACCCTCAGCGCCTGGGCTCGAGGTGTTGCTTCGACTCCCATCAGGCGTTCCACAGCCAGTGCGTAAGCGAGGTTGTTGATCGGGGGGGAGAGGTAGTCGTGGCGATCGGTGACAACCACACCCTGCTGGTATCGAAGCGCTTCCATCTGCTTTTCGATGCCGGTGTGAAGGTATCCAATCACAGGTTTGGCGGCACGGATGATCTCGCCGTCCAGGTCGACGATGAGCCTTAGAACCCCGTGGGTCGATGGATGCTGGGGGCCGAAGTTCACCGTTAGCCACTGCTGTCCGGCAGCGTCGCCTGGGGAGCGCGTGATGATGATGCCCTTGGGTGTGGCCAGTGCTTCCATCAAGCCCTCTCGGGAGCGGTTTGCCAGGTGGCATGGTCTTCGGAGAAGTCCACGGTCTCACCCCCAACGGGATAGTCCCGGCGCAGCGGGTGCCCAACCCAGTCGTCCGGCAAAAGGATTCGGGTCAGGTCCGGGTGACCTTCGAAATCGATGCCGAAAAGGTCGAACGTCTCCCTCTCGTCCCAGTTAGCAGGGGGGTAGATATCGCTCACCGTGGGAGCCGAAGGTTGGTCCGCCGGTAAGAAGGTACGAACCCGCATCTGCCGCTTGCGATCCATGTCCCGGACCTGGTAAATCAACTCGAATCGAGGTTCGGCCGGCAAGTGGTCCACGCAGGTCACGAAACCATAGGCTTTGTAGCCATCCGACTTAAGAGTGGCCATCGCCTCTCTGAGGTCCCCCACCTCGACGGTAACCCAGTCGTCGCCGGCGCCCACACCTCGGGCCACCGTCAGGGGCTCCAAGGTGGATTTGGTTGCCTTTTTCTTGCTCATACGCGAGGCATGATCCCCTGCTGTTTGATCTTCTCCTGCAGGATCATGATGGCATTGACCAAATCTTCTGGCCGGGGGGGACAACCCGGGATGTAGACGTCTACCGGGACCAGCTTGTCGACCCCTTGAACTAGGGCGTAGTTGTTGAATACCCCGCCGGTGGATGCGCAAGCCCCCATTGAGATGACCCACTTCGGTTCCGGCATCTGGTCGTAAATGGTGCGCAAGACCGGAGCCATCTTCTGTGCCACGCGTCCTGCAACGATCATGAGATCTGCCTGCCGGGGAGAGGCCCGCAGGGCTTCAGATCCGAAGCGGGCGATGTCCATGTTGGGTCCGACGGTGTGCATCATCTCGATCGCGCAGCAAGCGAGCCCGAATTGGGCCGGCCAAACTGAGTTGGCCCTCCCCCAACCGACCAGCTTGCCGAGGGTCGTGATCAGGAGGTTCTCTCCCATGGCCTCCGCCAGCTGATCTATTCCCAAATCAAACGCCCTTGCTTACTCATTCCACTCCAAGCCGCCCCTCTTCCAGATGTGGGCCAACCCCACCGCAAGGATGGCGATGAATACGAACATCTCGATGACCCCATACCAGCCGAGCTGGTGGAGGTAAACCGCCCATGGGTAGAAGAAAACTGCTTCTACATCGAAGATGATGAACAGCATGGCGGTCAAATAGAACCGCACCGAAAGGCGCTGGCGATTTGGTGTTCCTGGCAAGATGCCCGATTCGTAGGGCAAGAGCTTGACCCGGTGGGGCTTTTGGGGGCCGAGGACAAATGAGAGTGCCATCAAGGTGCCGACCAAACCCGCGCTGAGCACCAGAAAGATAACGATCGGAACGTAATCAGAAAGCAAGCTCGAATCCCGTGTTGAATGGATGGAGGGAACTTGGACCAAATTCTAACAAGCCGACCGAATTCCACCGGCTGATGCTGGTGTTCACCGATCAGAGATCCCGCTTGGTGTGAGTGATCCTGACCCCGTTGGTGAGGGTTGCGTCGACGGGGCAGTAGCGGTTGCAGGACAGGTCGAGAGCCTTATCGACCAATGCGTCGTCACGCGGCCCGGTCCAATGGATGGCAAAGGTGATCCGGATATCGGTGAAGGCCCTGGGCCACTCACTGCCTTGATCGCCCTCGACCTCAACGGCCAGCTGGTCGAAGGGCTGCTTGAACTTGTTGAGCAGGGATGCGGCATTGACGCCGGTGCAGGCGCTCAGTGCGGCCAGCAGTAATTCGGTCGGGCGCATCCCTGAGTCGTCGCCAAGCGGGGGCGGCTCGTCGATGGTCAGCTTGTGGCCGGACCCCGATTCGATTTCGAAGCTCAGCTTGCTGCCGCCCCAACGGGCGACGACCTTGGACATTGTTGCAATCGTACGTAATCCGTCGCTGCCGCCGACGGAAGGAGCGGGCCTGGGCCGGTGCGCTCCCGGCTGCGACACTATGACCATGCCCCCCGACGTTCGAGACAGCTTTGGCCCGGTCGCCCGGCCCCTGGGTGCAGGGGAGACGATCGTCCTTCACGACAAGTCGGGTCGGCGATACGCAGCCGTCCTCCGGGAAGGCGCCAAGTTCTCGATGCATAGCGGCAGCTTCGGCCACGACGATTTGATCGGAAACCCCGAAGGCACCGTGGTGGTTACGAATAAGGGCGGACATCTACTTGCCCTGCGACCGACCTTTGCCGAACGGGTGACAGATCGCAAACGACGCGCCCAACCGATCTACCCCAAGGACCTCGGCCCGATCATCTTCCGTGGCGACATTGGACCTGGGATGCGGGTCTTAGAGGCCGGAGCCGGAACTGGCGCGCTCACCTCGGCGCTGTTGAGGACGGTCGGCCCGCTAGGGTCGGTGGTTTCCTACGAAATCCGGGAGGATTTTCTGGTCCTGGTCAAGGAGGCGGTCGAAGATGTGTTCGGCAGTCCGCCTGACAACTGGTTCCCGCGGGTCGCGGACGTCTACGCCGGCATCTCTGACGGGCCCTTTGATCGCATTTGTCTCGATGTTCCCGAACCCTGGCAGGCTATCCCGGGGGTTTATGAAGCGCTTATCCCTGGTGGGGTGCTTTTCTCCCTATCGCCCAACCTGAGCCAGATTCAGCGTTTCTTGGATGGCCTGCGCGACCAGGGTGGATTTGGGCTGATCGAAGTTGTCGAGGTGCTCGAACGCGGCTGGACGGTGCGGGGCAGGAGTATGCGCCCGGCCCATCGGATGGTTGCCCACACCGCGTTCTTGGCATTCGCTCGCCGCATCTCCGATTCCGGGGTGTTTGAAACCGAGACGGACGGCTTCTAAGAAGCCGGTATCTGAGGGGCTGGGTTCGATCGCAAGGGTGCTGAGATCACGGTTTGAGGTGCCGCGCTCAGGACAACAGTCCACAGGACAAGGGTCGCGGCAACTACGCCGAGCGGCAACAGGATTCCAAACTGGAGCACAAAGTAGACCCCCCCAAGAAGCGCGACCATCAACCAGGTGGCCTCCCCTCGAACGATGGGCGGAATCATGAGGAGCCAGGGGATGGCTGCCAGGACGAGGTCGTGGTAGTTGACATGGGGGGCCAGGACCAGGGAGCCCAAAATGGCCAGACTGAAGTCGAATTCGAATGGGCGCCGATTTGACCTCATGGTAAGGAGGATTCCCGCGCCGGCTGCCAACCAGAATCCCCAGCGGAGGGCCGGGGGGGCGCCTAGCTGTTGTAGAAGACCAAGCATGACCAACGATGTTTGAGTCCCGGTTGCCCAGCCTTCGTGAACTTGCGCCGCGTCCGGCAGCGTGAGCTGGATGTACCCCACCCATACCTGGGGGTCGATTGCCGCAACCGCGACCACGAGGCCCAGAGCGACCGCTACCAAACCTGCCAGGGCATGCCATTGGCGACGAACAGCAAGCATCACCGGTAGCAACAGGATCAGGTGAGGCTTGACCAAGGCAAGGCCAAGTGCCGCACCGGCCACCATGGGTTTGCCACGGATGGTGAGGCGGTAGAAGAGGCCAAGCCCGAGTAGGAGCAGGCCGTCCGCCTGACCCTGCAAGACCATGGTCAAGAAGGGAAGCCAGACAATCGCGAGTAGGGTCCAGGCCAATTTGGCTTGGGGCCGGATTCCAAAGGTGGAGATGAGCAGCCAGAACCCGGCGACCCCGCCCGCAAGGTTGAGGATTGACCATGCCAGGTAGGCGCCTGAGAAGCTGAGATTGGCCAACGGCCGAAGAAACAGGGCCAGGTATGGCGGGTTGACAAAGGCCAGAAGGTGATAGTGCCCGGGCCAGTAACCGTTGACAATGGAAGCCTGAACGTGGGCCTGGACGGGCAGCCGGTAGAGGCTGGAAAGGCCAGGGGAGGCGACAATCCGGGCAGCGGTGTAATCCGCCACAAAGTCGACCTCAAGAAGGTGGTCGACCAGAACGCGTTTAATGAAGTAGGCGGCCTCCGCGATGATGCCAAGGGTTCCAGCGGAGATCCCGGCCAAGATAAGCAGGTTGGTGACGCGCGGCTGTTGACTCACCTGGACCGGAGAGCGCGAGCGCATTGCCGCCGAGCTTACTCACCGAATCGTCTCGGCGGGCTCTACCCTATCGTTTGTGACTGAGCTGACTCCGGAAATGCGGGCGGAGCTGATATTCGAAAACGGTCCCCTCACTCGGGCAGAGGTGAAGAAGTTGCCCAACGACAAGGCATTCGAGTATTTCCAGGTCATGTCGGCTTTTCTGACCGAGCTGGGGCCAGAAGCGTTACTCCTGCGCCACGAGGAGCTCCGAGAGGCGGTGCTGCGCAAGATAGTCAATCGACCTGTTTGAGGTTGTTATCACACGGGGTTGTCTGATCGTCTGCGCGGATAAAAACAGATAGAACTGGAGAGGTTGCGGTATGTCGCGTTTCAAAGTTACGGTTGTAGGTGGCGGAATGGTGGGTGGGACGGCGGCCCAGCGACTGGCCGAACGGGATTACTGCGATGTGGTCCTGGTCGACATCGTCGAGGGACTCCCTCAGGGCAAGGCTCTGGACATCCTGGAAGCTGGCCCCATCGAGGGATATGACACCCAGGTCTCGGGGACGAACACCTACGAGGCCACAGCGGGCTCGGATGTGGTCGTGATCACCTCTGGCAGTCCCCGCAAGCCGGGGATGACACGCGATGACCTCCTTCAGATCAATTCCAAGATCGTCGGCTCGGTCACTGAAAGTGTGGTCAAATTCTCTCCAAATTCGATCCTGATCGTGGTTTCCAACCCCCTGGACGCAATGGTTACTCTCGCCCACCGGGTGAGCGGATTTCCCAAGCAGCGCGTGATCGGGATGGCCGGAGTCCTGGATACAGCCCGCTATCGGACCTTCATCGCCGAAGCGCTGGGAGTTTCGGTGGGGGACGTTCACGCGATGGTCCTGGGTGGGCACGGTGACCAGATGGTTCCGCTGCCCCGTCATACCAACGTGGCCGGCATCCCGGTGTTGGAGTTGATGTCAGCGGCAGACCTAGACGCGATCGTGCAGCGGACTCGACAGGGCGGAGCTGAGATTGTGGGCCTGCTCAAATCAGGAAGTGCTTTCTCCGCACCGTCAGCGGCGACCGTAGAGATGGTTGATGCCATCCTGCGGGACAAAAAACGGGTGCTGCCCTGTGCGGCCTACCTGGATGGCGAGTATGGGATCTCCGGGATGTTCATGGGCGTGCCCTGCATCATTGGTGCGGGGGGCGTCGAGAAGGTTATCGAGATCGATCTTAATGCGGCCGAGAAGGCCGAGCTGGACGCATCCGCGGCGGCAGTCCGAGAGCTTTGGGAGGCAACCCAGCGCCTTCAAGGGTGACGGCCGAACACTGGCTCCTACCATTGAGCTGATGGTTCTCTACCGGCACCTCTATCCATTTACCGCCATCGTTGGCCAGGAGCGCATGAAGCTGGCCTTGATCTTGAACGCGATCAACCCGGCGATTGGTGGAGTTCTGGTTCGGGGAGAAAAGGGGACTGGCAAATCAACCGCGGTCAGGGCGTTGGCCCGGCTCTTGCCTGAGCAAAGGGTGGTTGATGGTTGCCATTTCGGTTGTGATCCTGACCTGCCTGAGGCTTTCTGTGGCGATTGCCGGGCCCGCTCAGCCGGAGGCCGACCGTTGCCGGTGAGCAGTCGCAAGATGCGGGTGGTCGAGCTCCCGGTGAACGCTTCCGAAGATCGCGTGGTTGGTGCGATCGACCTGGAGTCGGCTCTCCGCCACGGTAGCCGGCAATTCGAGCCCGGGATACTGGCCGAGGCGAACCGAAATGTTCTCTACGTGGATGAGGTCAATCTGCTCGATGACCACCTTGTGGACGCCCTGCTGGATGCCGCTGCGATGGGGTTCAACAGGGTTGAACGAGAGGGCATGTCGATCGTCCACCCATCGCGGTTTCAGCTGGTAGGGACCATGAATCCTGAGGAGGGGGATCTACGTCCACAGTTGTTGGACCGGTTCGGGCTCTGCGTGGATGTCGAAGGGATTCGCGACGTGGATGAACGGGTCCTGATCATGGAGCGGGAGTCGGCGTTCCAGCTTGGCGATCCTGCCTTCTTCACCCCCTTCGCCGCCTCCAGCGACGAATTGACTCAACGTCTCGAAACCGCAATCGGCCGGCTGACTGAGGTCAGGGTAAGCCGTGCTCAGGCAGAGCTGATCTCGGGCATTTGTGTTGAGGCGGGTGCTCTGGGCCATCGTGCCGATGTTGTTATTGATCGCGCTGTACGAGCGCTGGCCGCCTACAACGGTCGCCTTCGGCCCACCACCAGCGATATCTATGCCTCCGCCGAACTGGCGCTGGCCCACCGCGCCCGTGCTCCCGTCCAAAAAGGGGGGGAACAGGCCGAGTCTCGCCCAACCGAGGTTGGGCCTCCCTCGCCGAATGCTGAGCAACAACAGGACCGAGGGGAGCGTTCGCAATCCAACCCCAGCGGGCCCGAATCGACCGCGCAGGTGCCCAAGGGGGCCGATGAGAGTGGTTCGGCCGGGGCAGGGAACAGCGATGGTGCCGTTGCGGAGGGCTCATCGGGCGGCGATTCCGTCTCGGAATCAGCCGAGCTGTTCTCACTCAAGAAGATCGAGCTGCCGCGGGAGAGATTGGTTCGCCGCCAGACCGGTAAGAGAGCTGCAAGCAAGTCAGAGGACAAGCGCGGCCGCTATGTCAGCGCTCAACCCAAGGATCGGGTGACCGATCTCGCCCTCGACGCGACGATTCGAGCGGCAGCCCCCCACCAGGCCGGGCGGGGCCGCCAGCGCGGGCAGCCCCTTCGGCTCCAATCGAGCGATCTGCGCCAGAAGGTCCGGGAGCGAAAAGTTGGCAACCTGATCGTGTTCGTGGTTGACGCTTCAGCGTCGATGGATGCGGAGCAGAGAATGATGGCGACCAAGGGAGCGATTCTGTCCCTGCTCCAGGACGCCTACGTGCGCCGGGATCGGGTCGCGGTTGTGATCTTCAAAAACCGCTCCGCCGAAGTGGTTCTGAGACCGACGTCCAGCGTCTCATTGGCCCAGCGCAAGCTGGAGAGGATGTCGGTAGGAGGGACCACGCCTCTTACCCACGGTCTGTTGGCTGGTTACCAGGTCATCAAGAACGAGAAGCTTCGAGATCCGTCGGTCCGCCCGCTGATGGTTCTGATCAGTGATGGACGCGGCAATATCTCCATGTTCAAGGAGGAG
Source organism: Candidatus Dormiibacterota bacterium (assembly GCA_035939985.1). Taxonomy (GTDB): domain Bacteria; phylum Chloroflexota; class Dormibacteria; order Dormibacterales; family Dormibacteraceae; genus DASZFH01. Next base: position 2,890 of record DASZFH010000254.1, on the reverse strand, counting down.
CCGGTGGTGGAGGCGCAAAAAGTGGCTTCGCTGATTCAGTTCGAGCGGATCGAGTCGCTGGTGATCGATTCGGCTCGGGACTTTGGCGGCGCCGAGAAGCCGGTCGCTCGGGTGGCCCCGATGTACCAAAGCTATGCGATCAACGCTTGCGCGGACTTGGCAGCACGGATGGGCGCCCGCTATTGCGGTCTTTTCGATCTGTCGCGGGATGGAATCGCATCGGCGGTCGAGCGCCAACTGCGCCGCTAGAGCGGTCCCATCTCAGGGTTCGTGCCTATCCTCTAACTTGGGCAGGGGGGAGTTGTCACCATCTTCTGAATACCGGCCGGGCACGAGTCCCGTACTCTGTCTCGATCGTGCCCGTATATCCGGTAACGCTGACCCCTTTTTCAGACACGTTGATCAATGCGGAGCGCTGTGCCGACGGTGACCCGTATGTCCGATCAACTTTGCTCCTGGGAGACCGGCTGACCATTGTCTTTGACACCCTTTACTGTCCAGCCGACATGGACTCTACTCTGGAGATCGCGCGGGCCAGGGAACGACCTGTGGTTGTCATCAACAGTCACGCGGATTACGACCACGTTTGGGGGAATGGAGCGTTCCCCGATTCGGTGATCGTTGGGCATGGGTTGACTCGAAAGCGATTCTTGGACAAAGGTGACGTGGCCGCCACTTTGGCTCGAAAACTGCCAGAGAGCTGCGAGGAGTACGGAACCGTCGTTCTGCGCCCACCAGAGATCACCTTCATCGACGAGTTAACGATCGAAGCCGGTGGCTTCAGCGTGGTACTTCATCACCTGCCCGGACACAGGGCGGATTGCATCGTTGCCCATATTCCGCAGGCTGGGATTCTGCTTGCCGCCGATACGGCCGAGGATCCGATCCCAGTCGTGGTCGACGGACCACTGCGTACCTGGTCCACCGACCTCCGACACTGGGCCCGCCGTCATGACGCTCACACCATCATCCCTTCCCACGGTCCGATCAGCGGTCCAGAACTGTTGGTCAGAAATGCCGACTATCTCGATAGCCTGATCGAGGGAAGGAGCGATGGTTGGGAGGCCGGGCCGGATACTTTGCCTTTTTACTCGCAGGTTCACCTGGGCAATGTCGCGCGGGCAGCTGAGCTGTTGTCGGGCCGGGTTGGATTGGCTGCAGGTCCGTGAAGGCCGAAGTGGCGGGGGTGCTGCAACAAGACCAAGGCACGATCCCGGGCGAGTTTTACCTTCCCTCAACCCTGGACAACATCTCCTGGGGCTGGTTGCCAACAACCGATAGTCGTCCGGTCCTCACCGTCCAACCGGGGTCCATCGTTACCTTCGATTGCGTCAGCCAGGAAGGCATCATGGAAGATCAGGGCCGGAGCCCAGAAGCCTTTTTTGCTGAGTATGGAGTTCCCGCCGGGGCGGTTATGAAGGATGCCGCCCTGATCGCGCGAGATCACCCCGAGCGAGAGGCCGGGGCTGGACCTCACATCCTTACCGGCCCGGTGGCGGTGGCAGGGGCCCGGCCTGGCGACGTGCTGGCGGTCAGGGTTCTGAAGTTGACTCCCCGGGCACCTTACGGATTGATTTCGAGCCGTCACGGGTTCGGGTCCCTGGTCGGGGAAATGCCAGAGGGCTCAGGGCCGGTTTTCACATTTTGCGAGGCTGATCTTGGGTTCCAGCCCCCGTCCGGTTTGCTTCCCCATCCTCACGGTGGACACATTCGCTTCCCCCTCGCTCCCTTTCTCGGCGTGATGGGTGTTGCCCGGGACGGAGAGCGACGTAGCTCGATTCCCCCCAGCCGCCATGGGGGCAACGTGGATATCAACGAAGCGGTTGCCGGTACGACCATCTACCTGCCGGTTGCCTGCGATGAAGCGATCTTCTATTGTGGGGACCCCCACTTTGCCCAAGGCGACGGAGAGGTTGCCCTGACCGCATTTGAAGCTCCGATCCGAGCCACGCTGCAGTTGGATTTGCTTCCAGCCGCCCACGCCCGCCGCCTCGCGGATCTCGCGGACCCGATCGTTGAGACCCCGACCCACTGGGCGATTCTGGGGCAGGACCCCGACTTGGACGAGGCTCTTAAACGAGCGGTTCGGGCTGCTCTGGCTTTCCTGGGGGAGCGTCAGGGTATGCCCCGAGCGCTTGCTTACGCCTATCTCTCCGCCGCGGCGGATTTCGAGGTCACCCAGGTCGTTGATCAGGTAAAGGGCGTCCACTGCCTGATCCGCAAGACCGACTTCCCAGCCTGGTAGTTCGTGTTCCCAGTCATCCGGTGCCTACGAACTAAGCCCGAACCCTGGGGTCGGCGGCCAGTTGTCCGATGTCGACCAGGAGATTGAGGATCACGTAGGCGAGTCCCATAGCCAGTGTGACTCCGGCGACGGCCTGGAAATCCCCGACTCCAATTGACTGCTCGATGTAGAGACCGATGCCAGGCCACGCGAAGACGGTTTCGACGACCACGTCGGCTCCAAGGAGGAGCCCGAACTGCAGTGCCAACATGGTCAGGGGCGCGGAGAGGGCGTTGCGCAGGCAGTGCTTCCAGATGACCATGGCCGGATGTAGGCCCTTGGCTTTCGCCGTCCGAACGTAATCCGTGGCCATGACCTCAAGCAGGGATGAACGTAGCACCCTGCCGATCGCGGCCGCGGGGGTGAAGGCAAGGCAAACCGCCGGAAGCACGAGGTGGGTGAGGGCGTTGATGAAGACGTCCAGCTTCGATGCCAGGAGGGAGTCGACAACGAGAAAACCGGTCGGCCCGACGGGGGCGCTGGAAATATCTGTCTGTGCGGTCGCCGGGAGCCAGGCCAACTGGACGTAGAACACCAGGATCAGGAAAAGGGCGAGCAGGAAGACGGGAGTTGAGGCGCCGATCACCAGGAAGAGCTTGACCGGTC